>CATXYA010000037.1 GCA_958403605.1 uncultured Oscillospiraceae bacterium | reverse complement strand
AGCGCCGCGGCGCGCGGCGCACCGCTTCCTCCAGCACAAAGCCGGGCCCCGCGGCGAGGCCCCATTGGTAAACGGTATCCGCCTGCGGCGCGGCGGGAAACGCCGCCGCCAAGGCGTCCGCCCGGGCGCAGAGGACGCAGTTCCCGGCGCGGGAGAGCTGCCGCAGCGCCGCCAGCGTGCAGCGGCCCGCGAATTCCTCCCGGTCCAGCAGGAACGCCAGGTCCTGCCAGGCATCCCCCAGCAGCTGCCGCGGCGTCAGCGCCCGGCAGCCCGCGGGCAGCGCCGCTTCCCCCTGCGCCGCGCACACATACACCGCGGCCTCTCCGGCGCGGGCCGTGAGCACGGCGGCCTTTTGGGCCAATTCCTCCGCCGTCAGCACGGCAAACAGTATTTGTTCCATCGTCATCCCTCACAAAAGCCCTTGTTCGGCCAGCCGGGCGCGCAGGCGCGCGCCCACCGCCGCCACGGAAAACTGCGTGCGGATGGTCTGCTGCCCCCGCTGCGCCACCGCCTGGTAATAGGCGGGATCGTCCGCCAGCCGCCGCAGATACGCCGCCGCGGCGTGCACGTCCGGCTCCGCCCAATGGCAGCCCTTTTTGTAGGGGCCGTAGTCCTGGTCGATCTCCACGATCTCGCAGGGCACCGGGCAGCAGTTGTCCGCTGTCATGTAGACCTGGTTGCCGCTCCAATCGGTGAGCACCGCGGGCTTGCCCCAGTACATGGCCTCGGCGGGGCACATGCCGAAGCCCTCGCTGCGGTGCAGGCTCACCGAGACGTCGCACAGGCTCACCAGCGCGTTCAGCCGCGGCTTGGAATAGGTCTCGGCCAGCACGTAGACGTTGGGCTGGCCGCGCAGCGCGTCCAGCACGGCGTCGTGCCCGTCCCAGCCCCGGGGCGGGTTGACCTTCAGCACCAGCCCGGCGTCCTCCCGCCCGGCAAAGGCCTCCTGGAAGGCGCGCACGGCGCCCTGGGGGTTTTTGCGGGCCGCCACGCTTTGGATGTCGTACATCACCAGGCACAGGAACGCCTGCTCCGGCAGGCCGAAATCCGCCCGGGTGAGGCCCTCTTCCTTCGTCTCGGCGATGCTGCTGGGCAGGATGTACACCGGCGTTTTGGTCTTTTTTTCAAAGGCCTCCTTGGTGAAGGCGCTGGCCGTCCAGATCTCGTCCATCAGGTCCAGCCCCGGCACCCACTCGTCGGGAAACTCCGGCAGCTCCCAATAGAAATAGCCGATGTTGTAGTGGTCATTGACCGCGTCCGGGGCCACGTCCTCCACAAAGAGGCGCACGCTCTCCGGACTCATGACGAAGATGTTGGTGTTGTACAAAAAGCGGTCTCTGATCTTGTGGTCCCAGTTATGGCTGTTGCAGGTGTGGCCGGGCACCTCGTAGTTCACCATGGTGAAGGGCACGCCCGCGTCCGTGAGGTCGTCGGCCAGGATGCGCGAGGAGTGGCCCAGGCCAAAATCTCCCTGGATGAAGCCGCAGATGTTGACGCCCTTGGGGAACTGCGGTTTGGGCGGCTGCACCGTCTGCGGCGCTTTGCCCAGCATGCGCCCCAGCTTGCCCGCCACCTTTTGAGCGAAGGTGCGGCGGTCCACCGCCGCCTCCGCCAGGGCGGCGGCGTGCTGTTCATAGGCGGCGCGCACGGGTGCCAGATAGGCCTCCGGCAGCCCGTATTCCGCGCCTGCGTTGGCCAGATACCACTGCACGAACGCCATGCGCGCGTCCCCCGCCAGCGCGGGGAACATGCGCTCCAGATCGTCCCGGGCGTGGTAGAGCTGCAGCATCGGCGCCGTCAGGGGCACCGGATGCGCATCTCCCGTCCAGTTCGTCTCGTTCAAAAAACGTTCCTGATGGGCGAAGGGGTCGCCGTGGCAGGCAAAGCGCAGGCGGTAATCGCGGCTGTAGAGCTCCCGCAGCTGCCAGGCCACCGGCGTGCCCGTGGCGAAAGCGTCCCACCCGTAAACGCCCGGTTCCCACGCTGCCTCCGGCGCGCTGCCGGGCAGCCGCTGCATGCGGCAGCCCTCATAGGCGGCATAATCCAGCCAGTGATCGAAAAACTCCCAGTGGCACAGCAGCTGGGGGATGCGCAGGCGGCAGAATTTCACATAGTTGACCTGCGCCTGGGCGTAGCGGATCTTCTCCGCGGCGAAGCGCAGGAACGCCCGCGGCGCCTCCCCCGCGCCAAAGCCCACACAGCGCGGGTCCCAGGATTCAAGGCCCTGCGTCCAGGCGGCGATGTGCTCCGGCTGCACGTCTTCCGCCGGCACCGCGTCCAGCAGCGCCGGGTGCACCCACCACACAGGCTCCTGCCCGGCCAGCTGCTCCAGCGCCGTCACGGCGCACAGCAGCGTGAACTGCGCCCGGTCCAGCGCGAAGGCGTCGTCCTTCCACCCCGGCCCCAGCAGGTTCGCCGGCAGCAGCGACCGGACGCCCTCCGGCAGCGCCGGGGCCGCCTGCGCGTCCAAAACACAGACGGCAGGGGCGCCGCGCTGCCGCAGCCCTTCCAAGGCCGGCAGCGCCGCCGCCAGCTCCGCACTTGTCAATACGGTCAAAAATGAAGTCATCCGTTCGCCGCTCCTTTTTATAGATAGCGCGTTTCGCCCTTGGCGCGCAGCAGTTCCACGATCTTTTTCACGCTCTGCGTCTCCGCTTTGCTGCAGATCAGCGTCGCGTCCTCCGTCTCCACCACCACCAGGTCTTCCACGCCCACGGCGGCCAGCAAACGCTCCTGGCCGCCCACAAAGATGTTGTTCTGCGAAGAGAGCTCCACCACGTTCCCCTGGATGAAATTCCCCTGCGCGTCGATGCGGTTGATGCGCTCCAGGCTCAGCCAGCTGCCCACGTCGTCCCAGCCGAAGGCGCCGGGGATGGTGTAAAGGTGCCGGGCCTTTTCCATGATGCCGTAATCCACGGAGACGGCTTGCGCCTGGCCGTACATGGCCGCGATGGCCTGCTCCCGTGCCGGCGCGTCCGACGCCTGTGCGATTTGGCGGGCGCCCTGCGCCAGCTGCGGCAGGAAGGCCTGCAGGCTTTTTTGGATGGTGGAGAGCTTCCACACGAACATGCCGCTGTTCCACAGATAGCAGCCCGCGGCCAGATAGCCGCGCGCCGTCTCGGCGTCCGGCTTTTCCACGAACTTGTCCACCGCGTACACGCCCGGCACCGCCGTCCTGCCCTGCAAAAACTTGATGTAGCCGTACCCCGTCTCGGGGTAGGTGGGCGTGATGCCGATGGTGACGATGTTGTCGCCCTGCTGCGCCATTTCCGCCGCCGTCTCCATGGTGTCGAGGAACAGCGCGCGGTTCTGGACGATGTGGTCCGACGCCAGCAGATAGACGACGGCGTCCTCATACTTCGCCGCCAGCACGCCCGCGGCCAGCGCCGCGCAGGGCGCCGTGTTCTTCCCCTGCGGCTCGCAGAGGATGTTGCCGTCCGGGAGCATGGGCAGCTGCTGCGCGGCCAGCGCGCGGTACCCTTCGCCCGTCACCACATAGATGTCCTCCGGGGCCACCAGCGGCAGCAGCCGCTCCACCGTCAGCTGGATCATCGTCCGCCCGCCGCCGGTCAGGCTCAAAAACTGCTTGGGCCGCGCGGCGCGGCTCAAAGGCCAAAACCGCTCCCCCTTGCCGCCGGCCATGATGACTGCTACCTGTTTCATGCAGGTCCTCCCTTTTTCGTTCGCTATCGCTGTGAATGTGATAAGTATACCATACCAAGACTCGCTTTAAAAGGGACAGCCCCGCTTTGCCGCCGGTTGCAAACCAAGTCTTTTTTCTTTATACTGATAGCAGCAATACTTTGGGAGAGGAAGCAGGTGACGCCGTGACCTATTGTATCTTTTCCGCGCAGTACCTTCCCACCGTGGGAGGCGTGGAGCGCTATACCCACGAACTGGCGCGGTGTTTGGCCAGGCGGGGCCATGCGGTCCTGATCGTCACCACCTCTCTGCCGGGGCTGCCCGCATGGGAAAAAGAGGCCCCGGGAGTCGAGATCTTCCGCGTTCCTTCTTACGGCGCCCTGCACGGACGGATGCCGCTCACCTTTTCGTTGGGACGGCTGCAAAAAACGCTGCGGGCGCGCGCCATCGACCGCATTGTCATCCAGACGCGCCTGTATCCCCTCTGCCTGCTGGGGATGCGCTTTGCCCATAAATTCCACATCCCCTTTTTGACCATTGAACACGGCTCCGGGTATATCGGGTTTCAAAATCCGGTCTTAGATCTCTGTGACCGCCTCTACGAAAACGCCTGTCTGCTTTTGGCCAAGCACTGGTGCCGGCATTTTTTCTCCGTCTCCGAAGCCAGCGCCGCTTGGCTGGCACAGCATGGCATCCGGGCGGAGGGCGTCCTCTATAACTCGGTGGATCATGAAGAGATCCACCGCATCCTCGCCCAACCGCCGGAACCGCTGCCTGCGCTGCCGTCCGATGCTTCTTTGGTCCTTTTTGCCGGACGTCTGCTGCCGGAGAAGGGCATTCTGCAGTTGGCGCAGGCCGTGGAGGCGCTCCATCAGCGGGGACAGCCCATTTATCTGCTGACCGCCGGTGACGGCCCGCTCTTCCAGCCGCTGAAGCAGCAGAGGCTTCGTTCCCTGCGCTTGTTGGGCAGCTTGCCCCGAGATGTTTTGCTGCGGCTGATGGCCCGCTGCCAGGCGCTTTGCCTGCCGTCGGATTCGGAAGGCTTTCCCACCTGCGTGGCGGAAGCCGTCGTCTGCCGCTGTTATGTGATCACCGCTCCTTATGGCGGCGCGAAAGAGCTGATCGCGGGGCCCGCTTACGGCACCGTGATGCCCGGCAACAGCCAGGCGGAGATCGAAGAGGCGCTTCAATGGGCGCTGGCGCATCCCGATGCCTGCCGGGAGGCCGCCCAAAATGCTGCCGCCCGTTTTTATGATCATTTTACCTGGGAACATACCTGTGACAAATTAGAGCAGGCGTTTTCTGATTTCACTTGTTAAAATTATGGAAAATCGTAGTCAAAATTTGTCGAATATGCTATAATTCAATTGGGTTTTCTGTCCTTTTTAGCAATCGGATGTCTAAGATCAGCGGAAAGCTTTTCGTCCGAAGATTCGATGCAGTAGAAACCAGGAGGATGTCCTTGAAAGTTCTGATTTTGATCCCGGCTTTTAATGAGGCCAAAAACTTAGAGCGGGTCATCCGTTCGCTCAACGCCTATGTGCCGGACTACGACTATCTCGTCGTCAATGACGGCAGCACGGATGCCACCGCCGAGGTGTGCCGCACGCATGGGTTCCCGCTTTTGGACCTTCCCACCAATCTGGGGCTGGCGGGCGCGTTCCAGACCGGCATGAAATATGCGCTGCAGCAGCAATATGACGCCGTGCTCCAATTCGACGGCGATGGGCAGCATCTGCCGGAATATATCGAGCCGATGATCCAGGAGCTCCACAAGGGCGTGGATATCGTTATCGGCAGCCGTATGCAGAGCGGTGAGGGGCCGCAGCATCTGCGCGCCGTGGGCAGCGCCTTGATCCGCTTTGCGATCTGGCTGACGACGGGCACGAAGATCAAGGATCCCACCAGCGGTATGCGCTTGTACAACAAACGTATGATCGCAGAGTTTGCCCAATACATCAACCATAGCCCGGAGCCGGATACCATCAGCTATTTGCTGCGGCGCGGCATCCGCGTCACCGAGGTCCCCGTGGCGATGGCCCCCCGGCAGGACGGCGCCAGCTATTTCACCCCCGCCAAAAGCGCCGCCTATATGCTGCGCATGGCCGTCTCGATCTTGTTGGTCCAGTGGTTCCGCGGCGGAAAAAAGTTTGCGCCGGTCCCGGCGGGAAGCGAGGTCTCTCATGTCTCTTGAATTCCGTATTGCATTGTTCCTCGGCGCCGTACTGATGCTGGCGTACTTCTTGTTCCAGATCCACAAAAGCCGCATGCAGATCGATTATGCGATCTTCTGGGGCATTCTGGGCGTCGGCCTGGTCGTTTTAAGCATTTGGCCGGAGCTCATCATTTACCCCGCCAGCATCCTGGGCATCCAGTCCCCGGCTAACCTGCTGTACCTGGTATTGATGTGCATCCTCCTGTTCAAAGAGTTCACCTCCACCATCAAGTTGTCCCGCATGGACCGTCAGATCACGGAGTTGACGCAGTATATTGCGCTGCATCCTACGCAAATTTCTAATTTTGACAAGAAGTTGTCTGACAAAAAACCTATTAAGTATTAGAAAGGAGGATGAGCCATGCACATCACTCATCCTTTTAATTTCTTACGGATTTATTTTTTTACTTTAGAACACTTTGTTTTCAAAGTTTTACAGAATCAAAAAAGCTTTTTAGTCTTGTGGACTAAGTAGTCAGCCCCCAAGTTGACTTTACGTATAAATATGTGTAATATAGTAAGAAATATCGAGAAGTTTTTTCGTTCAAAAAAGTCTTCACCAAAATTTTTAATTGCTTGAACGTAACAAACATTTTCAGATATAAGGAGGACGGAAGATGCCAATCATTGAAATCCTACTTTCACTCTTTCATCCTAACCCTTCTTATCTTCGAGAGCTTTTGCTTTCTTTGAATGAGCAAACTTACCCATCACTTCGTCTTCTGGTGCGTTGTGACGATCCAGCAGAGGTCTTCCCAAAAGATATTTTCTCACAGTGTATTACTAACTTTCCGGTTATTGTCTTGCCTTCCACCGTTCATGTTGGATATACAAAATCTTTTGAACTCCTTACTGCCGCTGCGACCGGAGACTATGTTTGCTACTGCGATCAGGATGATATTTGGTTAAAAGAAAAAATCAGTACATGTTATGAAGAAACACAAAAGACTCATACAATTTTTGCCTGTTGTGATTTGTCTCTAATTGATGAAAAAGGGGAAGTTTTTGTTTCTAGCTTACGGGCAAAGGACCCTCTTCCATGCCGCATTTGGTGTACTGGGGATGATATTACACTCAAAAGTTTATTTTCCTGTTATACTCCAGGGCTCACCTTACTCGCTAAGCGAAAAGCTGCGCAAGATTGTCTTCCTTTCAGTCCATCTCTTGGACATGATCATTGGCTTGGTAGCTGTCTTAGTGCCATGGGCCCTGGCGCAAATATTGGTAAGCCGCTCGTATTTTGGCGACGTCACGGAGGTAATGTATCTGGGGGCGGTATATTTCAAGATGTTAATGGAAAAGGAGATTACAAAAAGAAGTGGGTTGCCCCAACGGAACAATTCATCGAGGATTTTTCTAATAAATTTCCAGACTATCCAGGTTTGGAATATGCAAAAGCGTTTAACCAGGCAAGGGCAAAAGGACATGTATTTACTATTCTGCGGTATCGTGCATTTTCTCCACGCGCCGCTTGGGGGGAGGTAATCATGGCCCTTTTGCCTACTCCTATTTTTAAGATATTTTTATATTTTCAGGGAGCGCATTCCTAATGGCGTATCTTAGTATTATTGTACCAGTTTATAACACCTTTCATTCTCTTACCCACTGTGTGGAGAGTATTCTTAACCAGACTTGGCAAGATTTTGAATTGATTTTAGTTGATGATGGTTCTCCCGACAATGCTGGGCTCCTATGCGAAAAATTTGCGTTACAAGATTCTCGTATTCGCGTAATACACCAGTCTAACCAAGGTCTTTCCGCCGCTAGAAATTCCGGAATACGGGCAGCAACAAGTAAATTCTATCTCTTCGTTGACAGTGACGATTACCTTGCCAAACATTGCTGTGAAACATTGGTTAGCGCGCAGCAACAAACAAATGCAGACCTTGTAATTGGAAGTTATACGAACGTGTATTCTCATACTCAAAGAAAATGTTCGTTTGGGAATCATTTTTACAAAAACATGTTTGAGTTAGAAGAGGATTATTCTTCTCTTACTCTAAAATACTGTTATTCCTGCGTGTGGGGTAAATTGTATCGAGCCGTTCTATTTGACGAATTCGATGAAAGTTGTTATTTTGGCGAAGATGTAGAATTGAATATGCGCTATTTACCACGTTGTAAAACAATACAAATAGTAGCCGAATGTTTATATTATTATACGCATCTTAATCGTTCGGCAATGACCAGTCGATTTGATGAAAAAAAATTTTCTTATGCATTACAGGTATATAAACTGCGCACGGAATTTTCAAGCCAACATTTTTCCTCAGGATACGTACCTCGCGCAGAAAATGCATTGTTGGTTGGTGATACCATTCGTACTATTCAGCGTTTAATCTTACTCGGGGAAAAAACTTATAAAAAAGAACGCCAACAAATTTCGGCCTGGTTGTGTCATCCGAAGATACGAATCGCTGTTCGAGATATGTATCGAAGTCAATTTGTTTATTTTATAATATGGTTGTTTGTACGCTTGCGTTTAACTGTTCTTCTACAATTAGGGTTTCATTTTCAGAAAGCGTTAAGAAGGATGAATTATTAATGAAAAAAATCATGTTGGTTTTTGGTACCCGGCCCGAAGCAATTAAAATGTGTCCCCTTGTAAATGAACTTAAAAGACGACCTAAATTCAAAACGATTGTGTGCGTATCGGGACAGCATCGCCAAATGTTAGATCAAGTTCTTGCAGTATTTCATTTGACCCCAGATTATGACTTGTCTATTATGAGAGAGAATCAAACTCTTTTTGATGTTACTATCAGTATTTTGTCGAGCATTAGAAAAGTTTTAGAAGCAGAAAAGCCCGATATTGTTTTAGTTCATGGAGACACCTCAACTACTTTTGTTACTTCTTTAGCTTGTTTCTATTTGCAAATCCCTGTCGGGCACGTGGAGGCAGGTTTACGCACCTACAATATTTATTCTCCTTATCCTGAAGAGTTTAATCGTCAAGCCGTTGGAATTATTGCAAAATATAATTTTGCTCCGACGGAGCTTTCCAAGAAAAATCTTCTTAATGAAGGCAAATCACCTTCTTCCATTTATGTCACGGGAAACACAGCAATTGATGCCTTAAGAACTACAGTACAAAAGAATTATACTCATCCGGAACTAGAGTGGGCT
>CATXYA010000036.1 GCA_958403605.1 uncultured Oscillospiraceae bacterium | reverse complement strand
GGTCGGCGGCGAAATGGAGTGGGACATCTACACCTGCTCCGCCGAGGGCGGCCCCGAGACACGCCTGACGGATGCTCCCGGCCTCAACGATGGCCCCGAGTATTCGCCCGACGGCGGCGTCATCTGGTTCAACTCCGCCCGTACCGGCCTCATGCAGGTGTGGAAAATGAACGCGGACGGCAGCGGACAGACGCAGATGACCTTCGACGGGGACCGCAACTCCTGGTTCCCCCACATCTCGCCCGACGGCAAGAAGGTGGTGTACCTGGCCTACCGCAAGGGCGACCTTGCGCCGGGCGAGCATCTGCCGGACAAAAACGTGGAGATCCGCATGATCCCCGCGGCGGGCGGCCAGCCGGAGACGCTGCTGGAAATTTTCGGTGGCCAGGGCTCCATCAACGTGAACAGCTGGTCCCCGGATTCCACCCAGTTCGCCTTTGTGAGTTATCAGGAATAAAGAGAACAAAGCAAAAGGGCAGGCCGCCGGCCTGCCCTTTTTGCAGCGGCAGAGCGTGAAAACAGTATCCACAGGCGGCGGCTTATGGTATAATTTTCTCAGAAGGCGCAGAAAGCGCCGCCATCAGGAAGAGAGGGAGAACCATGTATCAAGTATCCAATTTCACCGACAACGACGACGTCAAAACGCTGGCCCAGCTGGGGCCCTTCCAGGTCATCGAGTACCAGCGTGATTTGAGCGTGACCCCCAGCTCCGCCATCGCCGCCTATTACTGCGCGCAGATGAACGTGCGCAAACGCCAGCTCGTCTGCGACCTCAGCAAAGCCAATGTGACCGTGCAGGCGGGCGCCATGCAGTGGATGCTGGGCAACGTCAGCGCCACCACGGGCATCAAGGGCGTGGGCGATCTGCTTGGCAAAGCCATGCGCGGCAAGGTGACGGGCGAATCGGCCATCAAGCCCGAGTACACCGGCGACGGCCAGCTGGTGCTGGAGCCCACTTATAAGCATCTGCTGCTGATGGACGCCGCGGAATGGGGCGGCTCAGTGGTGCTGGACGACGGGCTGTTTTTGGCCTGTGATTCCAAGCTCAAGCACAAGGCCGTCATGCGCGCCAATTTTTCCTCCGCCGTGGCGGGCGGCGAGGGGCTGTTCAACCTCAGCCTCAACGGCAGCGGCGTGTTCTGCATCGAGGCCGAGTGCCCGCGGGAAGAGCTCATCGAGGTCACGCTGGACAACGACGTGCTCAAGATCGACGGCAACTACGCCATCGCCTGGAGCGGCAGCCTGGGCTTCACGGTGGAGCGCTCGGGCAAAAGCCTCATCGGCTCCGCGGCCTCCGGCGAGGGCCTGGTCAACGTCTACCGCGGCACAGGCAAGGTGCTGATGATGCCGACAGCCAAAATGCCGAATATCTGAAGACGCTGCTCCTCTGGAAGGCCGGGCTTTGCGAAGTGCAGAGCCCGGCCTTTCGGCGCTGTGGCGCAGTACCTTGTTTTATCATATACATTCCTTAAAAAATCGCGTTTATCGCGCGCCGCCCCTGTGCTATGCTGGGCACAAAAAGATGGGGGTGAGGAAAATGGAACAGTCCCATGAAAAGGCCGCAGGGTATGCGGCGGTGCTGCTGACGGCACTGTTGTGGAGCTTTACGGGCCTGCTGGTGAAGCGCGTTCCCTGGCAGGCGCTCAGCATCAACTTTGTGCGGTGTGCCTGTGCCTTTTTGCTGCGGATCGGGCTGCGCCGCGGCGCGCCCCTGCGGCTGTGCGCGCCGACGCTGCTGGGAGCCGTCTGCTTTTGTGCGACGACGATGCTTTCGGTGCTGGCGACCAAGCACACCACCGCGGGCAACGCCAGCCTGCTGCAGTACACCTCGCCGCTGTTTTTGATGTTGTTCGCCTGGCTCCACGGGCACAAACGGCCCGCACTGCGGGACCTCACGGCAGCCGCGGCCATTTTTGCCGGGGTGGGCATCTGCTGCAGCGGCAGCCTGGGCGGCGGCGGGGGCTTGGGCAACTGTTTTGCGCTGCTGTCCGGCTTCTGCTTCTCCCTGCTGTTATACCTGAACGCCCTGCCCAGTGCGCAGCCGGACGACGCCATGGTGCTGGGTTTTCTGCTCAGTGCGGCCCTCAGTTTGCCCGCCTTTTTGCACGAGCGGCAGTACAGTGCATCCATCGTACTGGACCTGGCTGTTTTGGGCATTCTGACCTCGGGCGTGTCCTATTTGCTGTTGGAATACGGCGTGCGCCGCATCAGCGCGCTGAACGCCGTGTTTTTGACCGCGCTGGAGCCGGTGCTGACGCCGGTATGGGTGGCCTTGTTTTATGGCGAAACTCTGCCGCCCGCCTCGGCGGTGGGCGGCGTTTTGGTGCTGGGGGCATCCCTGTACCGCGGACTGCTGGATGCAAGGCGCGTCACAAAGCGGTGAGCGGCTCCTGCGGCGGCGTTTCCCGCACATAGGTTTCGGCGTCCAGGGGCAGACGAAGGGTGACGGTGGTCCCGCCGGGACCGGAGGCGGCGCGCAGGCCGTAGGCCGGGCCAAATAAGAGCTGGATGCGGCTTTGGACGCTCTGCACCCCAATGTGCACCCGGTCTCCCTCAGCGGGGGTGCCGGGCTGCGGTTCCAGCAAACGCTGCAGCGTCTGCGGCGGCATGCCGGGCCCGTCGTCGGCGATCTCGATCCCCAGCGATTCTTCGTGCCGGAAGGCCCGCAGGACCATGGTGCCGCCGTCGGCGCGCTGGCTGATGCCGTGCAGGATCGCGTTTTCCACCAGAGGCTGCAGCAGGAAGTTCGGCACCAAGACCTCCTCCAGCGCCGCGGGCACGTCAAAGACGAACCGGAGCGCGGGCCCGTACATCGTCTCATAAAGCGCCGTGTAATTGCGCAGATACCCCACCTCCCGCCGCAGAGGGATCAGCTTGGCCTTCTGGTTGATGCTGTCCCGCAAAAGCCCGCTGAGGACACAGATCATCTGTGAGACCTCAGGGGCGTTTTTTATTTTCGCCATACTGCTGATGGATTCCAGCACGTTATAGAGAAAATGCGGGTTGAGCTGCGCCTGCAGCGCGCTGTAGCGCTGCTCCAGCAGCTGGTACTCGATCTGCTGTTTTTTGACCTGCTGGGCGCTGATTTCTTGGATGAGGGTGTGGATGTGGGCGGACATGCGGTTGAACTGTTGGGCCAGCTCCCCGATCTCGTCACGGCTGGTGAGGGCGGCCCGGCTGTCGAAATTGCCCTGGGAGATGCGCTTCACCTGCGCCAGCAGCAGGCGGATATTTTTGGAGATATTGCCCGAGATCAGCACGGCGAAGGCACCCGCCAGACAGAAGGCCAGGGAGGAGATAAAGAGGTTCCATTTGACGAGGTGGAAAAAGTCGCGCACCTGCACCGCAGTGGGGTACAGGTAGACGATGCTGTACTTTTTGTCCGGCGTCTGCAGCAGCCCGGAGACATAAGGGTCCAGCAGGAGGTTGAAATCCGGCGTGTCCGGCGCGCCGCCCGTCAGCACTTCCTCCCGGTAGGAGACGCACAGCGCGCGGCTTTCGGGGCTGTCGTAGAGCAAAGGGACACCCCCGGCGTCAAAGACGGTGAACCCGCCGCCGTCCGGCATGATCTCGGCGTAGATATCCCGGATGGACTGCGTGCTGATTCCCGCCACCAGATAACCTAAATACTGGAGCGTCTTGGTGTTGTAGACCGCGCGCTTCACCAAAACGACCTCCTCGTCCAGCGGCGCCCATTGACAATCGCCCCAAAGGTTTTTCAGGACGGCGGCCTCCTCCTCCAGCGCCGCCGGGTCCAGCGGCCCGGCGTAGCCCGAGGCGCTAAGATCGAACCGCGGCTTCCCAGTGGAGACCCATGTGCCGTTGCAGTCCGCATAAAAGATGAATTCATAATAGGGCTGGGAGTTTAAAAGATACTCGGCGGCAGCCTGGTATTTGAGCTTGTCATTGACGGAGGGGGTGCCCCGCGCCTCGGGGTTGAGCTGCTGGTTGATGAAGGGCGAAGCGCCCGATTTATAATAAAGGTCCTGCTCCACCGCGTCCATGGCAAAGGCCATCTGGCGGCTGCTCTGCGCGACGCTTTTCTGCGAAAACGCCGCGGCCTGGCGCAGGAAGGAGGAAGAGATATGGTAATGGAACATCAGCGTCAGCGCCAGCCCCAGCAAAATGACGGCGGCGTAGGAAAGCAGAAGCTTGGTGCGGAGCTTTAAGTCCAGGTAGCGTGCGAGCAATTTTTTCATCATAGCCTCCGGGAGTGGTTTTCTTCATCCTAGCACAAGAAGCCGCAAAAGGACACTATCCGATAAAAATAACTAATAGTTTCCAATAAAAAACAAATATACTGTTGAATTTGACTGATTTATAATGAGGACAGCACGATCGTTTCAATTTACCCAATCAAAGGAGGATATGATGAAAAAACTGTTGAGTCTCATTCTGACAGCGGCCCTGGCGGGCGCGGCGCTGTGCGGCTGCGCACCAAAAACGGAAAACTCCAGCGCGCCGGGTGCGGAAAAGACGACCATCTCCGTGCTCAGCTACATGGGCGAGGGCAGCAAGCGCACGGCCTTCAAGGCCTTGGCGGACGCCTACACCGCCCAGCATCCGGAGGTGGAGTTCTCCATTCAGGACCTGGACATGGGCAGCTTCATGAACATGCTGCAGACGCGCATCTCCGGCGGCGAGGCGCCCGACCTCATCATGGGCACGGCCATCGGCAACCGGCACCTCATCGAGGCCGGCCAGCTGCTGGACCTCACGGAAGAGGACTTTATCCGCGCGATGGACCCCAAGGACCTGGCCTCGGGCACGGTGGAGGAAAAGGTGTACTCCCTGCCGGTGGACTGGTGCATCATGGGCACGTTTTACAACAAAGACCTGTTCGCGCAGTATGGCCTTTCGGTGCCCAAAACTTACACGGAATTTATGGATATCATCCATACGTTTGAGGCGGCGGGCATCGTGCCCTTTACCCGGCCCTACAAGGACGCCAACAATGTGACATGTGATTTCTGCACCCAGTGGTATCCCCTTTTGGAGTGCACGAAAAATTACAGCTATTTTATGGATATCCAATCCGGAGAAAAGAAGTTTTCCGATTTCCCCGAATCGCGCCAGGCCTTCGACCAGTTCAAGGAGCGGCTGGACTGCGCCTCCGACGACGACATCGGCACCGACGCCTCGGTGAGCCTGCAGCTGTTTGCCAGCGGCAAATATCCCATGCATATCAACGGCAGCTGGGCGGTGGGCGATATCATCGCCAATAACCCGGACGGCAATTTTGGCGTTTTCGCCACCCCCATCTCCGATGACGAGCGGGAAAATCTGCTTTATCAGGCCACCGATGACTCGTGGATGGTCAGCTCCCAGACGAAGCACAAGGAAGAAGTGCTCGATTTCATGCGCTTCATGACCTCCCAGGAGGGCGTGGACCTGTGGGCACAGCAGGCCGTGGCGCTGACCTATATCCCGGCTTCCAGCGACGGGATGCTGCCCCCGGTGATGCAGGACATCGTGGCCATCGCCAAAGCGGACCGCACCATGAATGCAGATAAATTCCTGTACTTTACGGGAGAGGCCTATGACAAGTTCAACATGGACTGCCAGCTCTTCGCGGCCATGGACGACCGCGATGTGGACAAGATCCTGGAGCAGTTGGACAATGACCTCACAAATCTGTCTTGAACAAAAGAATGGCAGGGATCGGTTTGAAAAGTGATCTGAAAAAGCGCAACACCGCGTTCAACCTCTTGTTTTTGGCGCCCTGCGTCGTAATCTTTGGGCTGCTGATTCTGCTGCCTCTGGCGCAGGCGGTGCCGTATTCGCTGTGGCGCTGGGACGGTTACAGTGCGCAGCATGAGTTTGTGGGCCTGGCAAATTACATCACCCTGCTCCGGGACAAGGACCTGCTGCGGCCCATTTGGAACACCTTCGTGTTCACGGTGGTGTACGTGATTGCCAGCAACATGCTGGGGCTGCTGATCGCGCTGCTGCTGCAGCGCACGACGCGCTATACCAGCCTGCTGCGCACCGTGTTTTTCATCCCCTTCGTGCTCAGCATGCTGCTGGCGGCCTTTATCTTTTCCTACATCTATTCGGACGTTTTTTACGCGCTCTTCGGCATCAAAAGCCTGCTGGGAAACATCAAAACGGTGAATTACGCCATTGCGGCCATTGCCATTTGGAAGGACACGGGCTACTGCATGATCCTGGACCTGGCGGCGCTGAATCTGATCTCCCGCGAATACTACGAGGCGGCGTCCATCGAGGGCTGCGGGCCGGTGCGTGCGCTTTTCAAGATCACCATTCCGCTGATGGTGCCCGCCTTCACCACCAACCCTGTGCCGCTGCTCACCTGGGGCATCCAGGCGTTCGATTACGCCATGGCGGCCACGGGCGGCGGGCCGGGCAACTATTCGGAGACGCTGGCCATGTTCGTCTACAAAAACATTTTTGTCTATCACAAAGCGGGATATGGCGCCGCCGCCGGCATGCTGCTGGTGGGTCTGCTGCTGGCGATCACTGTGCTGGCGACGCGGCTGCTGCGCGGTAAGGAGGTGGAACTGTGAACCCCATCAAGCTGCGGCGTGCGGCGCAGCGGGCTCTTCCGCTGACAGTCGCCACGCTGCTGGCGGCACTGTTTGTGTCGCCGCTGTATGTCTCCTTCATTTATTCGGTAAAGACAAAAAGCCAGATCACCTTCACGGGCCTGGCCTTTCCCACTGAGTTCCATTTTGAAAATTTCTCCCGGGCCATTGAGGTCTGCCACTTCTACCGGGCGCTGTTCAACAGCCTGGCCACCACGGTGCCCACAGTGCTCATCCTGACGGTCATCTGCCCCATGGCGGCTTATGTCCTGGGGCGCAACCAGGGAAAATTTTACACGGTCGTCTACACGGTGCTCTTAGTGGGACTGCTGGTGCCCTATCAGACGGTGCTGCTGCCGGAATACGCCAACCTGAAGGCTGTGGGCCTGCTGAACACCTATTTTGGCAACGTGCTGGTGAAGGTGGGCTTTCAAATATCCACCTCCATTTTGATGTTCACAGGCTTTATCAAAGGCGTCCCGCGGGAACTGGAGGAGGCAGGATACATCGACGGGTTGGGCAAAAGCGGTGCCTTTTGGCGCATTGTTTTCCCCATGCTGAAACCGGTGGTGTACTCCAGCGTGATCTTGAACGCGCTGTTCTCCTGGAACGATTTCCAGATCGCACTGGTGACGCTGACGCGGGAGACGCTGCAGACGCTGCCCCAGGCGCTGTATGGCTTTTTCGGCAAGCACAGCACGGAGCTGAACCTCGCGTTCGCGGCATTCACGCTGGCAATGATCCCCCTGATCGCACTTTATCTGGTGTTTCAAAAAAATATTACCAGCGGCCTGATGGCGGGCGCTGTGAAAGGATAGGTGATTTTAAATGGCGCTGATCCATTGCAATTTTATCTCGCAGGCGCTGCGCAAGCAGACCGCGGTCACCGTGGTCATCCCCACTTATGAGCTCTCGTTCGACGGCTGGGACCTGCAGGAGGCCCCGCCCATGACGGGACAGGAAAAATTCCGCACTCTGTACCTGTATCACGGCTGGTCGGACGACAGCACCTGCTGGCAGCGGTTCACGAATATCGAGCGGTATGCGCAGCAGCATCAGATGGCGGTGGTGATGCCGGACGCGGAGCACAGCTATTATGTGGATATGGCACAGGGCAACCGCTTCGGCCAATACCTGTATGAAGAATTGCCCACCCTGATGCGGGCGCTGTTCCCGCTTTCAGAAAAGCGGGAGGACACCTTTGTGGCGGGCCTGTCGATGGGCGGCTACGGCGCGCTGTACGCGGCTCTGGCGCATCCGCAGCTGTTCAGCGCCGCGGCCAGCCTGTCGGGCGTGACGGACATTGTGGCGGCGGTACACCATCCGGACGACTACTATTCCCATTATGAATATGTTTTCGGCGATCTCTCCCAGGTAGCTGGCAGCGGGTATGATCTGCACGCTTTGCTGGGGGCACGAAAAGCGGAGGGCGGGCCCCTGCCGCGCCTATTCCTCACTTGCGGCGACCTGGATACCGAACTGCTGCACAGCGGAAAACAGTTTGCCGGGTTGGCCCGGGCACAGGGGTTCGATGTCACCGAGACGGTGGGGCAAGGGGCGCATGAGTGGCCGGTATGGGATGCGGCCATCCAGGAGGTGCTGGACTGGCTAGACCGGTAAAATAACCACCCTGCCGCGGCAGAGCTTTGGTTTTCGCTGCGGCGGGGTTATACTGGTATCAGGGTACCAGCGTGGTGGACCCGGAAAGGAAACGGCCATGGAACGTTCGGTCTTGATCGTGGACGATAATATTTTGACGGTGCGAGCCTTGGCACAGACCATCCCATGGGCACAGCTGGGCTATGCCGTGGCCGGGACGGCGGGCAACGGGGAGGACGGCCTGCGGATGATCGAAGTGCACCGGCCGGACCTGGTGATCTCGGATATCAAAATGCCGGGCATGAGCGGGCTGGAAATGCTCCACCGGGCGTCCCGGGACGGCATGCAGGTGATCTTCATCACCGGTTATCAGGAGTTTGAATGGGCGCGGGAAGCAGTCAAGCTTGGCGCGGTGGATTTTATTTTGAAGCCCGTGGACGACGCCGAGCTGATCCGAGCCGTGCATAAAGCCTCGGCTCGCATGGCGGCGCCCATCGCGCCCGAAGAGCAACAGGCGGCGCCCGGCCCAGCGCAAAAACTGAGCTTCTTGGTGAAAAATGTCCTGGCCTACCTGCAGGAGCATTATTGTGAAGACCTCACGCTGCAGACCTTGGCGGAAGTGTTTTATGTGCACCCTGCTTATTTGAGCACCGTGGTAAAAAAGGAGACCGGCAGGAATTTCATCCACATCCTCACGGATTTGCGCATGGAAAAGGCAAAAAAGCTGCTGCGCGACCCCATGGTGCCCATCAAGGACGTAAGCTTTGCCTGCGGGTTCCATGACTACGCCTATTTTTATCAAGCCTTTAAGAAATCCGTGGGCCAGGCCCCGGGAGAATACCGCGCCGAAGTGCAAAGCGGAGCGGGCAATTTTAATGAAAAGAGCAAGCCCTAGGGCCTGCTCTTTTTTGCTGATAGCGGCGCTGCTGGAGGGGAAGAGCATCTTATGGTATCATAAAGCCAATGGCGTTTCTGAGGAAACCGCGAGAAAAAATAAAGGAGCTTTGCAGCAATGATAAAAATTCTGTTCGTTTGCCACGGCAGTACACTAATCGAGCGCGTAAACCCTTGATATTCCTTGACTT
>CATXYA010000035.1 GCA_958403605.1 uncultured Oscillospiraceae bacterium | reverse complement strand
TGATATGCGCGCCCGTGGCCTTGTTGATGCACTTGCCGTCCCGCAGCTCGGCGTGGGTGTCCAAATACTCCCGCACCAGCGTGGGGCACAGGCACAGGCTGTCGCCGCAGCCGATGAAAATGGGCTCGGCCCCGGCGTAGCGGATGGGGTTGACCGCCGCGATGAACGTCAGCGTGGGGGCCAGCACCTCGTCGCCGCGGCCGATGCCCGCCATCAGCATGGCCAGATGCAGGCCGGAGGTGCCGCTGTTGCAGGCCACGGCGCGGGGCATGTGCACGTAATCCGCCACCACCTGCTCAAAATCGGCCACCTTGCTGCCGCCGGTGGACACCCATTCGCTCACCACGGCGTCATTGACGTATTCTTTTTCCCGGCCCGAAAAGTTGGGCACGGAGAGCGGGATAAAATGTTGTTCCATCAAACAGTTCCCCTTTTCTTTTGCAGTCTGGGCCGCAGGGCGTCCCACGCCTCGCGGCACATTTTACACAGCGCCGCCAGCAGCATGGGCACGGCCAGCTGGCACAGCAGCCAGGTGCGGCTGGGTGCAAAGCGCGATAACACGCTTTGCGGCGCATTGCAGACGATCTCGTCCAGGCGCAGCGTCAGGCCGCTGTAGATGCCCGGGTCCAGCCGCAGGCCGTAGATGCGGCCCCGCGGCAGCGTGAAGACATAGGTGCCGTCGTCGTCCCGGGTGGCCCACACGCGGTAGCCCGCGTCAAATTCCTCCATGCCGGGGCGCGGCTTGTAAAACACGCAGAACTCGCCGGGGTCCTTATTCAAAAATTCCCCTTTCACGCGGATGGTGCGCACGTACTGCGGCACCTCGTTCAGCGTCATGCGCGGGTCGGGCGTGGTGGCAAACAGCGTGCCGTCCTCCCGCACCTCCAGGTCGGTCAGGGTGAAATCCTCCACGGTCAGCGTCTGGGGCGTCACCTGCCCCAGGGCGCGGCGCACACCGTCCTCGGCCCAGCCGTACACGCACGCCAGCACGCTGACAAGGAAAAACGCGGCATAGCAAAAGGCGATCAGCTTTTTGTCATTGCGCAGGATCATCTGTAACCGTTTCATCACAGCGTCCCCCCTTCCGGCACGGGCACAAAGTGCATCGTCTCGGCCGTGCCCTCCACGCGGTAGAGGCGCGCCGCGTTTTCCAATCCGTCGTCAAACAGGTGGCCGTACTTTGCCTTGAAGGGCTCGTCGATCTTTTCCAGATACAGCGCCGTACAGCCCGCGGTCTCCAAATATTCACACCACAGCTCCGGCGTCATGGGGTGCGTGGTGAAGTATTCGCCCTCCTCCTGGGTGAAATCCGCCGGGATGGCGCGCCAGGTCAGCGTGGCGCCGTCAAAGGCCGCCGCGCCGCCGCCGAAGCTGTAATCCAGCATCACGTCGGGGTAAAACTCATAATACGCCATGAACCAGGCCTTGCCGTCGTCCGGGTAGGCGATGTAGAACACCCGGTCCTGCTCCGTCAGCACGGTCTTGGCCTGTTCGATCTCCGCGATGCCCTTGTTGCGGCCCGCGAAGTACGTCTCGGGATAATCCACCACCGAGAGCTGCGGCTGCACGAAGGTGACGGTGCGCGCGCCGGCAAACAGCGTGAACGCCGCCAGCGTCCCCGCGCCCAGCACCTTGCCGCGCACGCCCTTCAGCGACGTTGCCAAAAAGCCCAGGGCGATCAGCAGCCAGCCCAGGTAATAGGGAAAAATGTAACGGTTGTAATCGTCCAGCACCGAGGCCTGCCACTCGTTGAACACATACACGTAGGTGAAGCCCGTAAAGATGTAAAACGCCGCAAAGCCCAGGCTGGACCACAGCGCAAACCAGCCGATGTTTTTGCGCTTGCCCTTTTCGGTGCAGAAAAACGCCACGGCCAGCAGCACCCAGATCACCAGCACCACCAGATAGCCCGCCCCGTTGAGGTAGCCGCCGATGCCGCTCTCGGGGCCGTAGCTGAACATCGTGAGCTTAGTATGGAAAAAGGCGTAGACCATTTTGCCCATGATCTCGCTGAAATAGGCCGTGCGCCCGATGCCCAGCAGCTCCTTGAGGCCCGTCACCACCATGGTGACCATGTCCATATTGCGCGCGCCGCCCACGTCCGTGGGGCTGACGCCCAGTACCGCGCTTTTGTGCATGCTCCACACCACGTAGGGCAGCACCGCCGAGATCATCAGCGCCGCGCACCACAGCAGCTTGGCCGCTGTGCCCGGCAGCTTTTTGCCCAGGCGCACGGAATTTTTGGGCTGCAGAAACAGCAGGTCGAAGCAGATGAGCGCGGCGGCGATGAGCGCCATCGCCATGCCCATGTCCTTGGTCATGCCCGTGGCCATCAGCGCCAGGGCCGCCGTCGCCAGCACCCCGGCGCTTTTCTCCTTTTGCAGGAAATACACCGCCAGCGGCGCGCCGAACAACAGGCCCATGGGGATGTCGGCATAGGACAGCATGTAGTAGGGCTGCACATAGATGACGCGGTAATAAACGCCCATCAGGTACGGCAGCAGCACCATGCCGACCGCGCCCAGCGCGGCCAGGTGCCAGTGTTTGCGCTCCAGCCCCGCCAGCGCGGCGGCAAAAATGGCAAACAGCAGGATATCATAGGCGACGAACACCTTCCACGCCGCAAAGGACGCGCCCAAAAACTGGAACGCGTAGTCCAGCATGATGAGGCCGGGCACGTAGGTGGTCACCATCATGCCGCCGGGCTCGTAGGTGTACAGGCGTCCGGTCTGCTTCACCACCTTGGCGGCGATGCCCCAGAAGCTGAACTCGTCCCACTCCATAAAGTTGGGCTGGCGCACGGCAAACAGCACCAGCACCAGCAGGCTCATGACGAGGAAAAACACCACCGAGGGCATCAGCAGCTGCCGTTTTGCAAAGCTTTTGCGGTGGCGCACACACCACACGATGGCCAGCGCCGCCGCGGCGAACCACAGCACACCGCCCGCCGCCAGCCAATCGGCGCAGCCAAAAGCGGTGTACCAAACCATGGTGCCGCACAGCACGGCCAGCGGCGCGATGCCCGCGGGCAGCCGGAACCGGCCCACCGCAAACAGCGCCAGCCCGCACACGCAGGCGAAGGTGACGAAGATCTCTAAAAAAGCCGTCAAAAAAGGTTGTCTCCTTTTCGATAGATTGGCCGCAAAGAAAAAAGATGCTCCTCAAAAGGGCGCGTCAGGCCCCGATATAGTATTTCTGGAACAGCAGCAGCGCGCTGACCACCGCAAAACAGAACGACAAATGCAGCATGCGCCAGGCGGGCGGCGTCTTCTGCGGCTTGCCGGGGCGCAGCTCCTGCAGGGCCATCGTCCGCCCCAGCAAAATGGCCGCCAGGCCGAACAGCGCGAAAAACGCCCCCAGCAGATAGCGCGTCTGCACACCGTTGATCTCCGCCAGGGTGACGGGCGTGCTGGTAAGGTACATGCCCGAATAGGTGACGCCGTAGAACAGCACCCCTGTCAAAGCCAGCAGCCAGCCCGTGCGCGGCGGCTCCCGCGAGGCCTCCAGGGCGCACAGCGCCGCGGCAAACAGCAGCACCAAAGGCGCAAAGTAGTTGACGAACTCCACGTTCATATCCATCCAGCCGAAGGCGCCCAGGCTGAACAGGTTCGCCTTGTCGCGGTACAGCGAATAGCAGAACACCGCCAAATAGCGCACAGGGTTTGAGAGGACGAATTTGAACTGGGCGGTTGGGTCGATGCCCGGCAGATTGTAAGCCACACGGCCGTAGTTGCTGGCAAAGGCCACGTACCAGCCGAAAATTTTGCTGAGCACCAGCGCCGCGCCCACACCGCCCGCAAGGGCCATGCCGCTTTTCACAGCGGGCCGCAGGCGCTTGCCCTTCTTGGTCCTGCCCTCGGTAAAGGGCAGCAAAAAGCACAGCGGCAGCAGCGCCAGGCTGGTGGGCTTTGAGACGTACAGCAGCGCAAAGCTGCCCACCAGCGCCGCCAGCCGCTTTTTAGTGACCACCGGCGACAGGCACGCGCCGATGAACAGCCACGTGCAGCCCAGGTATAGCCCGTCGGCGCTGGCCGACCCGGCGATGAACAGCGCGATGGGCGACAGCATCAAGGCCAGCAAAAGCGGCACGAAGCGCCCGGCCAGATACACGGCCATGGCGCACAGCACGGCATAGCACAGGGCATTGGCCGCCCGGGCCAGGTACATACACGCCAGCGCGTCAGCGCCAAACAGCCGCCCCACCGCCACGCCCGCAGCGGGCGGCAGATAGGCGTATAACTGCTGGTAGCTGGTGGCCGCGTTGGGCACGGCCTCGCCGCTGTCCACCAGACGGCGGTACTCGGCATAGGCCTCGGGCAGCTCCGGCCCGCCCTTCGCCAATACCTCGCTTTGATAAAAGCCCGGGAAGGCCGCGAACAGGGCGTCCACGTCCTGGGGATAATCCTCGTTTTGATCCAACAAAAAGTTGCCGCTGCCAAAGGAATAGGCGCGGGCGAAATGCATCGTCTCATCGGGCGCCTGTAAGGGCGGGTTGGCCGCCGCAAAGCATAGGGCTGCCAGCAGCACCAGCACGCCCGCCTTCAGCGGCAGGTTCTGCTTTAAAAAGTGCGCGCACAGAAACACCGCCAGGTACACGGCGGAGAAGCCCGCGCACACGATGGCCGTGGCCAGGCCGGGCGACAGGCTGTCGAACCGGTACGCCACGCGCCAATAGTACACCAGGCCCACCCCGCACAGCAGCACGAAGCAATACCCCGCCAGCCAGCGCGCGGCACTCGTTTTGAGAAAATTCCATTTGGAGGCAGGATGTTCCATCGTTTTCTCCGTCCCCAGCCGTCCGGTTACAGGCTGTACACGCCCACGCGGAAGCTGTCCATATGGTCTTTGATCCAGGCGATGGTCTCGGCCAGGCCCTCCTCAAAGGTGTAGGCCGGGGCCCAGCCCGTCAGCTCCCGCAGCTGCGTGGCGTCGCCCAGCAGGCGGTTGACCTCGCTTTTTTCCGGGCGCAAGCGCTCTTCCTCGCACACGATCTTCGCCTGCGGATCGATCTGGCGGATCAGTTCCTCCGCCAGCTGGCCGATGGAGATCTCGCGGCCCGTGGCGATGTTCAGCTCACGGCCGATGGCCTCCTTACAATCGGCGATGGCCATGAAGCCCGCCGCCGTGTCCTTCACATAGTTGAAGTCCCGCGTGGGGGTGAGGCTGCCCAGCTTGATCTCCCGGGCGCCGGAAAGCAGCTGCGTGATGATGGTGGGGATGACCGCCCGGCCAGACTGGCGCGGCCCGTAGGTATTGAAGGGCCGCACGATGGTGACGGGCAGCTCGAACGAGCGGTAGAAACTCTCGGCCAGCCGGTCCGCGCCGATCTTGGTGGCGGAATAGGGGCTCTGGCCCTGGAAAGGGTGCTTTTCATCGATGGGCACATATTGGGCCGTGCCGTATACCTCGCTGGTGGAGGTCACCAGCAGGCGGGACGTGCCCACATCGCGGGCGGCGTTGAGCACGTTCAGCGTGCCCTTGATGTTGGTGTCCACGTAGCTGTCCGGCGAATGGTAGCTGAAGGGGATGGCGATCAGCGCCGCCAGGTGGTACACCACCTCCTGGCCCTTCATGGCCGTGCGCACGCCGTTGGGATCGCGGATATCGCCCAGGAACACCTCGATCTCGTTTTTGATCTCGTCGGGCAGCGTGTCCAGCCAGCCCCATTTGCCAAAGGAGTTATAGTAGCAAAAGGCTTTCACCCGTTTGCCCTGTTTCACCAGTTCTTCCGTGAGATGGCTGCCGATAAAGCCGTCGGCGCCCGTGACCATGACTGTTTGAGACATCAGGGGGTCCTCTCCTTTTCTGCATTTTGCCCCGCCCCAAAAAGCGCGGGGGTACAAATGTCCATACACATTGGTTAGTATAATACAAAAAGCGGCAAATAGCAATAAAAAGCACCATACCCGCGGCGCCGCAGGCATGGTGTTCATTCCTTGTTTTGCTTTTCCCGCTCCGCGCGTTCCACGGCCTGCACCGTGTGCAGCAGCGTGCGCAGCGCCTCTTCCGCCAGGGGCAGGTATTCCGGCGGCAGCTGGCGCAGCAGTTTGCGCAGCTTTTCGCCGCCAGGTATGGCAGCGCCGCTCTCGCGGCCCAGCAGCAGATAATCCGCTGGGACGTCCAGCGTGCGGCAGATCTTTTCCATCGTCTGCAGCGACATGCCCTTCTGCCCGCATTCCACATAGCTTAAAAACAGCGGTGACAGGTCTATTTTTTCCGCCAGCTGCTCTTGGGTCAGCCCTCTGGCGCGGCGGGCGGCGCGCAGCCGGCCCCCGATCTCCACATTGCTCTGCTTCTTCACCGGCTTCCCCTCCCAGGATTATTTTATCGCATTCCTACGTGGAATCACACTTATCCCCAGTCATATGAATCCTGCCTCCCGGCTTGATTTTTATTACTAATGGTTTTATAATTATCTCAAAGAACCCGAAAATCTAAACCAAGGGGGAATACTCATGCGTCTTCCCACCCGCCTGCACCGCCCCCCGCCCACAAGGGGGCGGCCAGGCGATGATGTCCTGCCGGTGGTGCTGGGCATCCTGGTCGCGCTTTTTTCCTTTCTCGCCGTTTTCCTGCTCAGCTTCGCTTAGGGCGCGCCCGCAAAACGGCCCCCAAAGAAAAAGTTGCCTCTGGTTGGAACGCCGTCCCCGGCGTTCCGCCGCTGAAAGTCAGGACGATGGTATCCTTTTGTCTTGTGCAGCGTCTTGTTGTGGAAATGCATCCCCCGAAAAGCCGCCGTATTTGTTGAGTTCCCCATCTTTTTTTCGGAGTCATGGAGCGTTGATTCCAACCCGCGCGATTTTCTGGGGAGCGGAACGCCGGGGACGGCGTTCCCTACCGAGCCTTGGGATGCGGCGATCGGTCAAGCAAAATAATGAAAAACGCCTCCTGCAACAACTTCCCATGGTTGTTCCAGGGGGTGTTTCTTTGGTTGCTGTTTTGCAATGCGCCCTTTTTCTTTACAAATCCGCGCCTTGCCATTATAATGTAATAGAATTTTTTGTAAACGAAGAAGGAGGCCGTTTTCCTTGACCTTCACCAACCTTTCTTTCTTTTTGTTTTTCCCGCTGGCCGCCCTGGCGGCTTTTTTGGTGCCGAAACGGCTGCAAAACGCCGTGCTGCTGGCGGCCAGTTATCTGTTCTATGCGCTGAACACCCCGGCCTGGCTGCCGGTACTGCTCTTGGACAGCGCCGCCGTGTGGCTGCTGGTGCGCCGCATGGACAAGGCCGAGGGCGCGGCCCGCAGGCGTTGGCTGTGGGCCGCCTTGGCCGCCACCGTGGGGCTGCTGGTGGCCTTAAAGGGCCTGGGCACCGCCTTGCACGGCGCGGCGGTAAATGCCGGGCTGTGGGCGGGGCTTGCGCGCCTGGGCTTTGCCAATGAAGCCGGGGCGGCGTTCAGCATCGTGCTGCCGCTGGGCATCAGCTTCTTTACCGTGCAGTCCTTGGGCTATGCCATGGACGTGTACCGCAAAAAGTATGCGCCGGAGCCGCGCTTTGTCAACTTCGCGCTGTTCACGGGCTTTTTCTGCCTCATCTCCTCCGGCCCCATCATGCGGGGGGACAAGCTGCTGCCGCAGCTGCGGGCGCCCCGCCGCTTTGACGCGCAGCGCGCGCCCCACGCCCTGGTGACGCTGGCGCTGGGCTATCTGTTCAAGACCGCTTTGGCCGACGTGCTGGCCGTGTATGTGAACGCTGTTTACGCCGACGTCACTGCTTACACGGGCCTGTCGCTGACAGCGGCGGCGCTGGGCTTCGGCCTGCAGCTGTATTTCGATTTCGCCGGCTATTCCCTGCTGGCCCTGGGCACGGCGGAGCTGCTGGGCCTGTCGCTGATGACGAACTTCGACACCCCGTATTTCTCCTGTTCCATCAAGGAATTCTGGGGCCGCTGGCACATCAGCTTTTCCTCCTGGCTCAAGGACTACGTGTACATCCCCCTGGGCGGCAACCGCAAGGGCCCGGCGCGCAAGGCCGTCAACCTGCTGTTGACGTTCCTCGTCAGCGGGCTGTGGCACGGCGTGGGCTGGACATACGTCATTTGGGGCCTGCTGCACGGCGTCTACCAGGTGGTGGAAAACGCCACCGCGCCGCTGCGCGCCAAGCTCTACCGCGCCCTGCATCTGCGCCAGAACGGCAGGCTTGCCAGCGTGTGGCAGTGCCTTGTCACCTTTGTGCTGGTAAACGTGGCCTGGGTATTTTTCCGCGCGGGCAGCGTGTCCGACGCGCTGTACGTGCTGACGGCCCAGTTCCGGGGAATGTCCCTGTCCGCCTTCTTGGCTGATTTCCTGGCCGTGTGGAACGCCCAGCTGCAGACGGCGCTGCTGGTGTACGGCGCCATCGCCTTTTTGGCGCTGGGGCTGTGCCTGGGGCTGGTGCTGGACGTATGGCGGCGCTTTTGGGCGCCGGGGCACGACCTCTCCGGCGCCATCCTGGCGCTGCCCGCCGTGCCCCGCTGGCTGTGCTATTACGCTTTCATGGGCTGCGTCTTTGTGGGCTTTTTGCTCAACAACGGCTATTACGCCAGCGCGGCCAGCTTTTTGTACAACAACTTTTAAAGGAGGCGCGCCATGAAAAAATTGTGCTTGAAGCTGCTGTGCCTGGCGCTGCCTTTTCTGCTGTACTTCGGCGCCTTTGTCTATTTTGAGCCCTACGATTACTTCGGCCTCAAGGGCGGCGCGCAGAACGAGGATTCTGTCATCACCCGCGTGCGCAGCTATCTGAACGCCCCCAAGGATTCCATCCTGCTGGGCGACTCCCGCATGGCCCACTTCGACCTTGATCTGGTGGCCCAGGTGACGGGGCGGCCCTGGTCGAACCTGGCCTTCGGCGGCGCGTCCATGAACGAGAGCATCGATCTGTTTTATCTGGCGGCCCGGCGCAACCCCAACTTGAAGGAATGCGTGTTCGAGGTCAGCTTTTACACCCTGCGCCAGGGCGATTCCCGCAACCGCATGCAGGCCATCGAGACGGTGGTGGAAAACCCCGTGGCCTACCTGTTCAACTTCAATTACAACGCCGATATGCTGAACAACGCCCTGCTCATCCTCTCCGGCGGCACGCCGGGCGCCACCCGGGACGAGGGGCATTGGACGGACGCGGACTGGATCGATGAAAACGGCGATCCCCTGCCCTACCGGCGCAACCTCATCGGCTACGCGGCCACGCTGTACGGCGGCGGGGGGCTGGCAAAGCCCGGCGTCCTGCCCGCTATCGAGACGGCCACCGACGCCGCGGGCAAGGAATTTGTGGCCAATCCCCGGGCGCTGCTGGACGCTTTGTCCCGCGTCACCCCGGCGGACAGTGCCTACGCCGTCAACGAGGAAAATCTGCAAAAGCTGGTGGAGCTGGCCGGGTACTGCCAAGCCCACGGTATTGCGCTCACCTTGGTACTGCCGCCCGTGGATGAAGTATTGCGCTAGTACCTGCTGACGCCTCTTGGCAGCGGGCCCGAGCTGG
>CATXYA010000034.1 GCA_958403605.1 uncultured Oscillospiraceae bacterium | reverse complement strand
CGCTTCTGCGCCAGGGCCTGCGCCTCGATGACCATGCGCTGGGCCTGCGTCTGCTGGTCGATGATGCCGACCTGCTGGCGCAGCTGCGCCTCCGCCACATCCGCATATTGGCGGATGTGCAGCTCCTTGAATTTCTCGTACGCCGCGTCGCCGTCCGGGCGCGCCACCGCCGTCACGAAAAACTGTTCCAGCCCGACGCCGTATTCCTCGAAGGCCGGGGCCACCAGCTCCCGCAGGGACGCGGACAATTCATCCAGGTGGCTGTCCACTTCGAAAATGCTGAAGTTCTGCTCCTGCAGCGCCCGCGCCAGGCCGGATTTCACCTTTGTCATCAGCAGGGCGCGGAATTTGCGCACCAGAGCCGCCTGGCTCAGGTCCCGCTCGGTGCCCACCAGAGAGACCAGCAGGCGGCGGGAATCCACGGCGCACAGGGCCATTTCGCCGCAGGCACCCAGTTCCAGCGGGAAGTGATAGGTGGGCTCCAGGTACTGCACGCGGCTGTCGGTACCCCACTTGATGGCCATCTGCACCGCTTTGTTGATGAAATAGACCTCGCAGTGGAAGGGCGTCTCGCCGCCGGTGGGCCAATTGAGCGCCTTGCACAGCAGCGGGATATTTTGCGTGCGCAGCGTGTGGCGTCCGGGGCCGAACAGGTCCAGGGCCTGGCCGTTCATAAATAGGACGGCCTCTTGGGATTCGTGCACGATCAGCTGGGAGAACGTGTTGAAGTCCTCCCGGGGGTGCTTCCAGATAAAGGTGGTGTTGTCGCCTTCGTATTGAAGGATCTGTGCCAGATCTGCCATGATGCTTCACTCCTCTGTTGTTGGGTCTGCGGGGGTATCGGTGCATAAGACGTTGAGGTAGGTTTCCGAATAATTGTACTTTGTGGGACTGCTCTCGACCAGCGCCTCCCACTGCGCCTGCGTACCATTGTAATGGATGGTGACATGCGCCCGGTAATTCGCTCTTAAACTGTCATATTGTAAGGAAGTAAGGGTGGCAGGCAGATAGATATCCTGCAAATTTTCTGCCCCGACGACCATATGGCTGCCAGGCTCTTGTAAGCCGTCCTCTATTTTCAATGTGGTGAGGGCGGTGCAGTTTTTGAACGCATAATCTCCGATGCGCAGAACAGTCTTGGGGACCGTGATCTCTGTGAGCGTTTTGCAGTCCTCGAACGCGTAGGAAGCGACCGCGGTGACAAGATGGCCGTCAAAAACAGGGGGAACGGCGAGTACGCCGCCGCCCGTGTAAACACTTTCGTCAAAGCGCAGCGCGCCCGTTTCATCCACGGAAAACCAGGGCGCCTGTTCTTTTGCCACATTGCTGTCCGCGGGCAGGCTGTTGGCCAGGCAGAGACATTCCAGGCACTTTTCCGCGCTGTCCCGATAGTCCGCGCTCTCGGTAAAATAGGTTTGCGCGGTCTCATAATCGCGGTGGGACATGGCCTGCAGCCCCAGCTGGTAGTAACAGGCCCGGTATTGCTCCCGGGCGTCCTGATAGCCGGCCGCATCGTTGAACAGCGCGGCCGCGCCCGCGTAATCGCCCTGTTCCATGGCCGCCGTCGCCTGGGCGTACTGCGCCTCGCTGTAGTTGCTGGAGGCCACCGCGATGGACATCATCAGCGCGAACGAGGTGACGACGACGGCGGCGAGCAGCAGTACGATCGGCTTTGTATATTTTTGGCGTGCCGTGCCGCACCGCCAGGACTGCAGGCAGCTTCGGCAGTAGGCCAGCCAGGCCAGCCAAAGACCCACCAGAATGAGGCCGCGCACCGCCAGGGAGGGCTGGGAAAGCTGGCCAAAAAGCAAGGTGAACGTCACCAGGACCAACAGCAGGCCGAATACGCCCAGCGCAAAGCTGGAGAAAAAGCTCAGCAGCTTCGCCAGGGGCTGCCGCCGCTGAAGACGCGCCTGCTCCTGACGCAGCGCCTCCAGCCGGGGGCGGCTATCTGCCAGCAGCTGGCGCACCCGCGTTTCCTCGGCGGCCAGCGCCTCGTTTTGCTGCTGCTGGCGCAGCGTGGCCTGGCGGGCGCGGGTCTCGCGCTGGCGGCGCTCTTGTTCTAATTGGGCCTCGCGCTGGCGCTGCTCCTGTTCCAGCCGGGCCTCATAGGCGTTGCAGGTCTGGCGCAGCACGGCGGTCTCCCGCGCGGTGCCGTATTCCAGCGCGTGGCGGTAATTGACATCATCCGCAAAGCTCTCCGTGCAGGAGAACAAGTCCCGCACCTTGGCCTTGCGGCGGCTGACCAGCAGCTTTCCAATATACGCGCGGGCGCATTTGGGGTCCCGGTTCAGCACCTGCTCCAGCAGCTGGTCCGCCTTGGCCCACTCCTGATCCTCGATGAGGATGAAGGCCCGCTCCAGCAGGGGCTGCGCATCGGCGGCGATCTTGCTGAAGAAATGCGCGGAGGAGGACGGCGCGCTGTCGGGGCCGCCGAGCAGCTTTTCCACGCCGTGCAGCAAGTCCTGCATGGCGCCGATCTTGCTCATATCCTGCCCCTGGAAGGGCAGCAGCTCCGCGGGCAGCTCGTAGGCGTCCATGTCCCGGTAGCAGGGAATCAAAATTTTGGCGTCGTCCTCCTTCGCCAGGGCCAGAAACCGCTTCCACTCGTTGGCCACCCAGGGGGCCTCGAACTCCTCTTTGGCAGTGCCCACCACCAGCATGACGCTGGCGCTGTGGAGCGCGGCGAAAATGTAAGGCTCGTACTCCTCGCCCAATTTGCGCTCCAGCGTGATGCGGGCAAAAAATACCCGGTGCTTTTCCCGCGTCAGCTGCGTATAGATGTCCTGCGCCAGCAGGCTGGCCTGGGTGCGCTGGCCGGTGGGGGAGGTCTCTTTGTAGCACAAAAAGACCTCGTAGGGCGCCTCCCGGCTGGAAATGGCCAGAATGCCCTTCTGCACGGCGGCGATGCGCTCGCCCTCCTGCCGGTAAAGGGACTGGGCGTAGCCTGCCGAAAGCTGCAGCGCCGTGCAATAATCGGCGTCCTGGGTGAAGAGGGTATAGCCCAGGCGCTGGCAGGTGGGCACGCGCTCATGCGTGGCCGGGTCCTCCACATAGATGATGCCGTGGCGGCACAGCGCCAGGCAGAAATAGGCCTCCGCGTCCTGCGGGTCCTGCCGGACGATCTCCGCGTAAGTATCCAGGGCCTGGTCGAATTCGCCCAGCATGCGGAAATGGTTCGCCCGGTTGTACAGCAGCGCGCGCTGCTCGTCGCCGACGCGGGGCAAAGCCGCTTTCGCCCCGCAGTATTCGCACACCGCAAAGCCCTCGTCCTCGTGGGCCTGCAGGCTGCCGCCGCACATTTTGCACTTGAGGGAAGAAGTCATGGCTGCCCGCCTCCCTGCTCCAGCTGAAGCCGGTACTGCTCCAGGCGGCGGGCCACCAGCTGTTCCTCCAAAGCGGGCATCTGTTTCAGCAGCTGGTCGATACCCTGCCGCGGCGGAAGCACCTGGAAATGCTTCAGCGGGTATCCCGTCAGCTCGGCGTAGGCCTGCATCAAATTTTCACGCGCGACGACGAATTCCTCCGGCGACGGCGTTGTCAGCAATACCTGGCGCAGCCCGGCGATGCGGTTCAGCAGCTCCGGCAGGCCGCGGGGCACACCGGGCCGCCGCCCGGGCTTTGGCTTAGTTGTTTTCATGCACGTTCCTCCTCCGCAACCGGCAGCGCACTGCCGTTCCCCTGTATGTTGATACTAGCACAGGACCGGGCGGTACGCAATTGAAAAATCGAGAAAGGGCAAAAGAAAAGGCCCCGCCCTGTGCGGCCCGCTGCGGTGCTGCGGCATCCGCAGGCGGCAAAGCCTTGGTTCAAATAAGAAACGCCTCCCGCGCGGGGAGGCGTTGGGGGCTCACACACGGCGGAAAAAGGAGCGGTCATTCCTTTTCCACCAAAATATCGCTCACCGGGCAGTTGAAAATTTTCATCAGCTTTTCGAGCGTGTCGAACCGGACGGATTTTCCCTGGTTATCACAAATGCGGTTGATGGTCGCGTAATCGCTGTTCATCTGTTTGACCAGCCAATAGCGCGTTTTCCCGGCCCGGTCCAAAAGGTTTTGTACGTTAAACTGCAGCATCCCACACACCCATTCCGTCAATTTCGATATACTCTATTATAAGATGGAGTATGGGAATAAAATAGTTATCAATAATATACCTTGTTTATCAGTACTCTATTTATACATTGACTATCCGTCGAAACTCTGCTATGTTAAGGGGGAAAAGGGGGCCAAAGCATGAAGACGGTTTGCATCAAGGAGATCGACAATATTGGAAGAATCGTCTTGCCGATGGAGCTGCGCAAAATGCTGCATTTGCAGGCAAAGGATAGAATAGAGATCAGCTACGACCAGGAGCGGGAGGGCATCCTCATCCGCAGATGGCGGCCCAGCTGCGCTTTTTGCGGCGGCCAGGAGGCGCTGATCTGCCGGGGAGACCGTTTTTTGTGTAAACAGTGCCTGGAAGAATTCAAAAAGGCCGCCGCGTCTGTCTGACGCAGCGGCCTTTATCAGCCCAGCTCGATAACCTTGGTGGCCACGTTGTCGCGGAAGCGGCGGTCGTGCTCCACGAACAGCAGGGTGGGCCGGGCGGCCAGCAGCAGCTGTTCCAGCTGCACGCGGGACCAGACGTCGATGAAGTTCAGCGGCTCGTCCCACACGTAAAGATGGGCGCGGGTGCACAGGCTTTGGGCCAGCAGCACCTTTTTCTTTTGGCCGCCGCTGTAATCCGCCATGTCCTTTTCAAACTGCACGCGGGGGAAATCCAGCTTGCGCAGCACGGCAAAAAACAGGGCTTCCTCCAGGCCGTGGCGGCGGGCGAACTCCCGCGGAGTGCCGGTGAGGAAGGAGGTATCCTGCGCCACGGCGGACACGGTGAGCCCCGCGCCCCGCCGCACCTCGCCCGCTTAGGCCGGTGCTTCCCCGCCGCCGAGCCTCAGCAGCGTGGATTTGCCGCAGCCATTGGGCCCGGCCAGGCACACGCGCTCGCCCTGTTCCACCGTGAAGCTGACGGGCCCGGCGGCCAAACCGCCGTCGTAGTATACGCGCACGTCCCGCAGCTCCACCAGGCGCCGGCTGTGGTAGACCAGGGGCGAGAGCTTCAGCGGCTCGGCCTCCTCCACGTTTTTCAGCAGGCCGCGCTTTTCCTCGGCGGCCTCCTCCCGGCGGCGCACGATGTTGTGCGAGAGCTGCTGCAGCTTGGCCGCTTTATGGCCCAAGAAGCCGCGGTCCGCCGCGCCGGTGCCGAATTTTTCCGCCTCCGCCTTGGAGGCGAAGGTGGCCGCCCGCCGCGCCGAGGCCGTCAGCCGCTTGATGTCGGCCCGCAGGCGCTCGTTTTCCGCGGCTTCCGCCGCGTCCCGCCGGGCCTTGTCGGCCTCGAAGGCCGAGAAATTGCCGCGCCGCACCTCGATGTTGGTGCGGTTGATGGAGAGGGTGTGGTCGGTGCAGCGGTCCAGCAGGTCGCGGTCGTGCGAGACGAGGATGAAGCCCTGCTTCTGCGCCAGATACTGCGCCACCGCCTCCCGGGCGGGGCCGTCCAAATGATTGGTGGGCTCGTCCAGCAGCAGGAAATGCGCCTCGCGGCTGAACAGCGCCGCCAAAAGCACCTTGACCTGCTCCCCGCCCGAGAGTGTGCCGAAGGGCCGCCACAGCACGTCGTCCGGGTCCACCCCCAGCAGACGCAGCTCTTTGGCCACGCGCCAGTCCTCGGCGCCGGGGGCGGCCTCGCGCACGGCGTCCGCCGTCAGGGCCAGCGGGTCCGACGGGGCGGGCGGGAAGTAATCGAACAGAACGCTGGCGCGGATGGCGCCCTCGTAGGGCAGGCCGCCGCACAGCAGCTTTAAAAAGGTGGTCTTGCCCCGGCCGTTGCGCCCGGTGAAGCCCAGCTTCCAGGCGCTGTCCAGGGAGAAGGTGACGTTTTCAAAAATGGGGTCGTAACTGCCCGGCCAGGTAAACGTGAGGCCGGTGACTTCGATCAATGACATTGCGGTATCCGCTCCTTTGCGCTGCCGGGCCGCAGGCCCGGCGAAAAAAAGTGAGCCGCGGGAAAACTTCCCACGGCTCACACAAAAACGGGCGCAAAGGCGCACCCATTTGATAGAAGACCGGACGGTGGAAAGATTTCCTGCACGGCGCACGAAAAACAAAGCCTTGCAAAGGCTTGCTCTGTTCTCGTGCCATTCCATGTTCAGCAGGAAGCTTTGCGCACCGGCGGCCCTCCTCTCTTTCTTCAAAAAGTTGATGTGATTGGCAGCAGCCCGTCAAAAGCCGAACTTCTTCCACTCCTTGGCGGCGTAGCCCGCCTCGCGCAGCGCGGCGCACAGCTTGGCGCCGTTTTTGCCCGTGCCGGGGTTTTCCTCATCGCCATAATGATAAGGCACCACCAGGCCGGGCTTATGCTCCATACGGGCCAGCTCGGCGGGCACGCGGGCGAGGTAGTCGGGCATGTTCCACACGCCGTCGCAGCACACCAGCAGCACGTCGCACGCCACGTCCTCGTCCAGCACGTCGGTGTCGCCGGAGAGGTACCAGGTGGCGCCGCCGAATTCCAGCAGCACGCCGAAGCCGAACCCGGCGGGGTGGTTTTTGTTCTCCGCCGCCAGGGCCGTCACCATGGCGCCGCACTCAAAGCCCACGGAGGGCGAGCCGGCCGAGATGGCGGTGAAGTAGTCGGGGTCGAGTTCAAAATCCCGCTCCAGCAGGCGGCCCACCTCGGGCGTGGAGGCAAAGCACGTGTCGGCCTTGCGCACCTTGGCGATGTCGGCGGGGGAATAGTGGTCGCCGTGGCTGTGGGTGATGATGATCAGGTCGGCGTCGCGGGCGTCGTCGTCGATCCGGTACGGATCGACATAGACCGTCACGTCGCCGTCCTCCAAACAGACGCTGCCGTGTTTGATAAAGCGGACAAGGTCCAGTGGGTCCATCTGTCAAAAAACAACTCCTTGGTTTTTTTCTTAAAATGTAGTATACTAGAACGGATGACAAACATCCGTGGCTATGATATACTATATTCCATTGTAGCGGATTTTTTGCCAAAAGTCAAAACCGGAGGAACATTTGCATGAGATCTTCGAAAAGCACGCGCTTACTGGCGCTTTTGCTGGCCCTGGCCCTGTGCCTGAGCTTTGCAGGGTGCAGCGGTTCCAACAGCGAGGAGGAAGAGGACACCTCCTCGGACTACACCTATGCCACCCAGGGAGGCACGGTGACTTTGGCCGAGGGCGTCACCGCGCCGGAGGAAAACAACAAAATGGTCTCCGTGTACGACGCGGGCCAGCTTTCGGGCGCATTCACACTGATCAACAGCAAAAGCACCGATTACTTTTTGCAGGGCGGTTCCATCACCGTCACCGTGCAGGCCACGCTGAACACCGAGACCAAATGGACGGATGCGTTCATGAGCCTGTGGAAGCAGGGCAGCGAGAGCACGGAGTTTGTCGGCACCGTCCACTTCACGGCGGACGGTTCGCCCTACACCTACACCTGGTCCGGGCTGGACCCCGCGGCGGAATACCGCGTGGCCTTCGCGTACAACGACGTGCCCCGGTATAAGCTGTCCGGCGTGTACACCATCACGGGGCTGACGGCGCAGGGCGAGAGCGACCTGGCGACCAACGAGGGCTGACGGAAAGGAGCCGGCAATGACCGACTGGCGCAAACTGAAATGGCTGCCGGTGGCGGCGGGCGCGCTGCTGTGCGCGCTGGGCCTGGCGTGTCTGCTTTGGCCGGAGACGATGCTGGGCATGCTGCCCATCCTCATCGGCGTCTGTGTGCTGGCTTTGGGCCTTACCGAGACGGCCTTCGGCTTTGCCATGCGCGCCGCCGGGGGCGCGGGCACGTCCATCCTGCAGGGGGTGGTCAACGTGGCCGTGGGGCTGGTGTTCCTGTTCAACCGCAAGGTCACCCTGATGTTCATCGCCATCCTGGTCGGCGTGTGGCTGCTGGCGGCGGGCCTGCTGCGCCTGTCCACCGTGCGCGCCCAGCGCGCCGTGGGGGCGCATTGGGGCACGGCCCTGGCCGACGGGCTGCTGCGCGTCGCCTTTGGCATCCTGATGTTTCTGCGGCCCTTGGGGGGCCTGGGCGCGGGCACGATGATCGTGGGCGCCGGGCTGCTGTTCGGCGGCGTCTCCGTCATTGTGGGCGCGCTGTATGTGGACCGCACGTTCCGCGACATGGAAGAGACCATGCGCAGCCTGGACGACAACGACCCCTTTTCTTTTTGAACGACCACGCAAGCCGCGCACGTGCCCATCGGGTCCGGGTGCGGTTTGTTGTACATGAGGAGGTTTCCGCTGATGGAAAGACCCATGATGGAAAAACAGATCCCCTCGGCAAAGCCGCTGTACCTGGCGGCGGCCGCGCTGCTGGTGCTGGCGCTGGTGCTGCCCATTTACCGCTGGTGGGCGCTGGCGCTGTGCGTTTTGGGCGCGGCGGGCGTCTATGCCGTGGCAAAAAAAAGCATCCCCCCGCGCACGGTGCTGGTGCCGGTGCCCTCCACGGTGTTCGCCACGGGCGAGGCCGGGCTGGACAAAGCCCTGGCCCAGGCGGAAAAAGACCTGGATACCCTGGCGGCGCTCAATAAGCGCATCGCGGACGCGGAGCTGTCGGAATCCATCGCCCGCATGGAACGCGCGGGCCGCGCCATTTTGAAGCGCGTGTCCGAAGAGCCGTCCAAGGCCAAGGGCATCCGCAAGTTCGCCACCTATTACCTGCCCACGGCCATCAAGGTGCTGACGACCTATGCCGACCTGGCCGCCAGCGGCGCCAAGGGCGAAAACGCCCGGGCGCTGGAGCGCGATGTGAAGCAGAACGCCGCCTTGATCGCCAAGGCGTTTGAGGCCCAGCTGGATGCCCTTTTCGCCGGAGAGGCGCTGGACGTCACGTCCGATTTGGACGTGCTGGAGGCCATTGCCAAAAGCGAGGGCCTGCTGGGCGATACGCCGGCGGCCGGCAACGATGAGACCAAACCCACTTTGACGCTGTAAAGAAGAAAGGAACGATCGACCATGGAAGAAAACCTCACCCCCAACCTGACCCTGGGCGAAGAAGCGCCCACGCTGACCCTGACCGCGGAGGAGCCCGCCGCCCCTACTCTGGAAGCTGCTCCGGCTCCCGCTAAAAAGATCGAGCCGGTGGTGCTGGATGAATCCAGCCTGTCGGAGGCCGAGCGCAAGCAGGTGGCCGATTTTTCAGATAAGATCGACCTGACCAATTCCACGCAGATCCTGCAGTACGGCGCCGCCAGCCAGAAAAAGGTGGCCGATTTCTCCAGCGCCACGCTGGAAAACATCCGCACCAAGGACCTGGGCGAAGTGGGCGACATGGTGACGAACCTCATCGGCGAGCTGCGCGGCTTCGACGCCAACAACGAGTCCAAGGGCATTTTCGGCTTCTTCAAAAAGACGTCGAACCAGCTGGACGCGCTGAAATCGAAATACTCCAAGGCGGAGGTCAACGTCGATAAGATCGAGGGCATGCTGCAGGACCATCAGATCCAGCTGCTGAAGGACATCGCCATGCTGGACCAGATGTATGAGAAAAACCTGATCTATTTCAAAGAGCTG
>CATXYA010000033.1 GCA_958403605.1 uncultured Oscillospiraceae bacterium | reverse complement strand
CCGCTTCGCTGCGCTCAGCACCTTCCCCCACCGGGGGAAGGCGAACGCGGGCGGCGTGCCGCCGCCCAGCTACTACTTGCAAAAAGTTTTACGTTTGTCAGTATCCTTAAACAAGCGTGAAGCTACGTTGTTTTTCCGCGAAAGCAAGGAAAAACAAAAGCCTTCCCCCGGTGGGGGAAGGTGGCAGCCGCAAAGCGGCTGGCGGATGAGGGGGCGCCCAGCAACGTCCCCAAAGAAGGGCCGCCCGCCAGCGTCCCCCATGCCGGGGGCGCCCGCAAACCTGCCCTTCGTAGGGGCGGCCAATGGCCGCCCGCCCCACCGCTCCGAGCGCAGGCCGCGGCCTCACAGCCCCGCCAGCAGCCGCAGCGCAAAAAACGCCGGCGGCACCAGCAGGCAGGGCAGCAGGTTCATGGTGCGGCAGTCCCTAATCTTCAAAATGGACAGCCCCGAGGCCGCGATGAGGATGCCCCCCAAAATGGACAGCTCGCACAGCACCCCGCCGGTGAGGAAGTCCGCCAGGAAGCCCGCGCCCAGGTAGATGGCCCCCTGCCAGCAAAACAGCACCCCCGCCGCGGCGGCGATGCCGACGCCGTAGCTGGAGGCCAGCACCAGCGAGGTGACGAAGTCCAGCGTGGCGTTGGTGAACAAAAAGGTGTGGTCCCCGGCCAGGGCGCTGCGGATGGGCCCCAAGATGGACAGCGTGCCCATGCAGAACAGCAGGATGGCCGTGGAGAGCCCCTCGCCCAAATTGCTGTGCGAGAAGCGCGCCGTCAGCCGGTGGAAGCGCTGCTCCAGGTCCAGGGCCGACCCGGCCAGGCCCCCCAGCGCCAGGCTGGCGATGAAGAGCACCGGGTACTGGGACTGCGGCAGATTCTGCGCAATGGTGCTGATGCCCAGCGCGCAGGCGGCCAGGCCCACGGCGGTGAAAAGGGCTTCCTCATACCGGGGTTTGAGGCCCTTTTTCAGCAGGCTGCCCAGCAAGCTGCCCAAAAGAATGGCGGCGGTATTGGCGAACGTGCCGATCATTTGGCCTTTCTCCGAAAGCGCAGCTGGCAGCAGTCGGCCCCGCCCGCGATGGTCTGCGGCAGCAGCAGGTCGCAGCCGTAGGTCTCGGCGATGGCGTGGTCGCCGCACATGGCGATGTCGCACAGGCGCTGGATCTCCTCGTCCGTGCAGCCCAGCTCCTGCCAGGCGTGCACCAGGGGGCAGTAGTGGAAATCCAGGTCCATGGCGTCGTCGGCGACGCTGCGCACCTTGATCTCAAATACCCAGCGCGCGGGCAGGGTGAACAGCGTCTTTTTCAGGCCCTGCAGGCTCTGCGTATCCCCCTTTGCCACCAGCTCCGCCCCTTGAGAAAGGCCGCAGCGCCGCACGGCCTCACAGGCGAAATCCTCCCAGGCCAGGCCCTTCTTCTGCGCCTCGGCGCACAGCAGGTACAGCCAGGTGGCACGGTGGCCCAGCTGGTCCCGCACGGCGGCCACCAGCGGGTTTTTGATGGACGGCAGGTTTTTGACGCGGCTCTCTTGCTTGGTGTTGCTCATACGTGTCCCTCCAAAAATTGCGGCACCGCCGCCAAAGTGGGCAAAACGGCCTGCGCCAGACGGCGCAGCTCCTCCGTGGCCGGGCAGATGTCCGGGATCATCACGGTCACGCAGCCGGCGGCGGCCCCGGCGCGCACGCCGTTGGGCGAATCCTCCAGCACCAGGCAGGCCGCGGGCGGCGTGTCCAGCGCCTGGGCGGCGGCCAGGAAAATATCCGGCTCCGGCTTCGAGCGCGCCACCATATCGCCGCAGATGACGGCGGAAAAATAGGGCGCCGTGCCCGAGAGGCGCAGGTTCTGCTCCACCAGCGCGCGCCCCGTGGAGGAGGCCACGGCCATGGGGATGCCGTGCTCCTTGAAAAAGTCCAGCGCCGCAAACAGGCCGGGCCGCAGCGGCACGCCCCCCGCCAGCTTCTGCGTCCAGGCCGCCCGGGCCTCCGCCGCCAGGGCGGCATAGGGGAAATCGGCGCCGTGGGCCTCCAAAAAGGCCGCCCGGCCCGCCTCAAAGCTGCGGCCGCGCAGCCGCTCCATGTCGGCGGAGGTGATGGTGGTGCCGTATTTTGGCCCCAGGCTGAACCACACCTCGTCGGACAGGCGCTCGGTGTCGAACATCAGGCCGTCCATATCGAACAGGGCGGCGCGGATGGTTCCAAACATGGTCTCCCTCCCTTTGTACGTTGATCGAACCCATTGTACCACACCGCGCGCGGCCACGGCAACACGGCGCGGCGCCCCGCACCGGAGAAAATTTGCATTTTTTCCGCCCTTTTGCTATCATAATAAATTAGATCATAATTTTTAGGAGTTGATGTTTGTTGGATACCCCTGGCCCTAGTATGTGGCTGGCGCTGCTTTGCCTGCTGGCGTTTTCCGCTTTTTTCTCCGCCAGCGAGACCGCGCTGGCGTCGGTGAACAAAATGCGCCTCAAGACGCGCATCGAGGACGGCGATAAAAAGGCCGGCCTGGTGCTGCGCCTCGCGGACGATTTTGACCGCACGCTCTCCGCCATCCTCATCGGCAACAACGTGGTCAACATCGCGTTCACGTCCATCTCCACGGTGCTGTTCACGGCGCTGCTGGGCGACAGCGGCGCGGCGGTGGCCACCGGCGTGTGCACGGTGCTGGTGCTCATTTTCGGCGAGATCCTGCCCAAAAGCTTCGCCAAGGACAACTGCGACAGCGTGTCCAGCGCCACGGCGCGCCCGCTGTCCCTCGTCAAAACAGTGCTGACGCCGCTGGTGTGGCTCTTCGTCAAGATCAAACAGCTGCTCACGGGCCGCCGTTCCAGCGAGCTGAACGTCCAGCCCAGCGTCACCCAGGAGGAGCTGAAGACCATCATCGACACCGTCGAGGAGGAGGGCGTGCTGGACCGCCAGGAGACGGACATCATCCAGTCCGTCATCGAATTCGACGACATCACGGTGCAGGAAATTTTGGTGCCGCGGGTGGACATGGCCGCCGTGGCCGCGGACGCGCCCGGCGCCGAGGCGGTGCAGCTGTGCCTGGAGCGGGGCGTCTCCCGCCTGCCCGTGTACGAGGGCACCATCGACAACATCGTGGGCGTGCTGCACGTGAAGGACCTCTTGGCCGCCGTGGCCGGGGGCGGGGCATTCAGCCCGCGCAGTTTGATGCGGGGCGTAAAGTTCGTCTACCGCACCAAGCGCATCAACGAGCTGCTGGCTGAGCTGCGCCGCGAAAAGCAGCACCTGGCCATCGTCACCGACGAGCACGGCGGCACCGTGGGCATGGTGACCATGGAGGATATCCTGGAGGAATTGGTGGGCGAGATCTGGGACGAGACCGACCAGGCCAAGACCACCGTTTGCCAGACGGGCGCCGATACCTGGCAGGCCAGCGGCGACACCGCCCCTGAGGACCTGTTTGAGGCCATCGGCTTCTCCGACAAAAACTTCGACAGCGATTACGCCACCGTGGGCGGCTGGGCGCTGGAGGTGCTGCAGCACATCCCCGCCGAGGGCGAGGTCTTCCATTACAAGGACCTGGACGTGCGCATCCTGTCGGTGCGCGACCAGCGCATCCAGCAGGTGGAGGTCACCTACGACCGCCCCGCCCCCGCGGACGAAAAGCGGGATTGACGGCCAAGCGGAGTGTTTTAATTGACGGACACGCCGACAATGAAGGACGCGGTTGAAAACGGCATAACATAAAAAATAGCCGCAGGCTATTTTTTTGGCCATGTGGGCCGTCCCCGGCCCACGGCCATGGAGATCAATTATTTTTTATTGCGGAGCAATAAAAAATAGCCGTAGGCTATTTTTTTGGCCATGTGGGCCGTCCTCGGCCCACGGCCATGGAGATCAATTGTTTTTTATTGCGGAGCAATAAAAAATAGCCGCAGGCTATTTTTTCGGCCACGTGGGCCGTCCTCGGCCCACGGCCATGGAGATCAATTGTTTTTTATTGTGGAGCAATAAAATATAGCCGCAGGCTATTTTTTGGCCATGTGGGCCGTCCTCGGCCCACGGCCATGGAGATCAATTGTTTTTTATTGCGGAGCAATAAAAAATAGCCGCAGGCATTTTTTTCGGCCACGTGGGCCATCTTTGGCCACGGCCATAGAGATAAAAACACCTTCTGCAACGGCCATAGGAAGCTGTTGCAGGAGGTGTTTTTTGGATGTTATTTTGCTCCGAACCTTTTTGGGCCCCCCCAGCCGCGGCGGCTGTTATTCCGCCGGGGCCTGGCCGGTGATGAAGCGGCGGATGTCCGACGACAGAGCCCGGACGTTTTCCTCGCCCAGGTAGGCCATGTGCCCGGCGGGATAGCCCTGGAAGAACGTGCGCTGCGCGGGCAGGTGGGTGTGGGACGCCGTGTGCCAGGCGATGCCCGTCTGGGTGCACAGGTCATACCAGCCGTTGGCGAAAAAGGTGCGCATGCCGGGGTTGGTGTGCATGGCGAAGGCGAGCCGCTCGCCGGAGACCAGCTGCCCGGTCTCGAAGTTCCAGCGGGAGCCGGGCACGAGCTCCGTCCCCAGAGAGCAAGAGGGCACGAAGCTGCGGTCAAAATCGTGCAGGCCCAGGGAGGCGAAGATCTCTCCGTTCAGCGCGCCGCGGAAAAACGGGCTGTAGCGCTCCATGGCTGCGTCCGAGGTGCGGCCGGGGCGGCCCTCGCTGCAGCGGGGCCGGCAGAGCGGGCGGGTGAAGCGCCCATCCATGAGGGAGACGGCCTTGCCCTCGCTTTTCAGCAGCTCCGTGCAGAAGGAGACCCGCTCCAGGCGCAGGTCGCGGGCCTCCAGGTACTCCGCCGAGACGCCGGTATAATACTGCAGCTTCTTTTTCAGCGCCTCCCGCGCGCCGCCCGCCAGGGCCTCGCCCCGGTATAGTCCCGCCAGATACTCGGCGGCGGCAAATTCCGCGGCCTCGGCCGCGAATTCCGCCACGGTCTGCCCGGTGGGATGGTGATGGTACCAATGGATGGCCGCCATGGTGGGCAGGGCCTCTACCGCGGGCTCCACCGGGGCACCGCGGTTGAAATAGCTGGCCACGGTGACCGTGTTGCCGATGAGCACCACGCCGTCGAAGGCGATGTTGTAGGAGCGGGTGGGGCCGCCGGAGGCCGCGATGCCCGCGGCGGTGGCGGCGCGCGTGCAGCCGTAGCTTTCCCCCACCAGGTATTTGGGGCTGTTCCAACGGCGGTATTTCGTCAGCCAGCGGCTGAGGAACATCAGCAGCGCTTCGGCGTCGGCCTCGATGCCGAAAAAGCGCTCCCCGCTGGCTTCGTCCAGCAGCAGGCCGAAGCCGGTGGCCACGGGATCGATCAAAACGATGTCCGCCGTGTCCAGCAGGCAGTCCGGGTTGTCGATGACCGGATAGGGCGGCAGGGCGGGGTGTGCCCCGGTGTCGGCGGGGTACTGGACGCGCTTGGCGCCAAAGCACCCGGCGTGCACCATCATCGAAGAGGCGCCGGGCCCGCCGTTGAAGCAAAAGAGCACGGGACGGCGCGCCGTCTCCTGGACGCCGCTGCGGAAATAGGAATAGGAAAAGATGGTGGCAATGGGCTTGCCGCCCTCGTCGTAAAAGACATTGTCCTCGCACACCGTCTCGTAGGGCACGCGCTGGCCGCGCAGAGTCAGCGCGCCGCTCGCCGTGAAGCGCGCGGGGGAAAAACTGGCGGTATTGTACATGAGAAAGACCTCCTCAGGGTGGAAACCGTATTTTGGGCCGCCGGGGACAGCGTTCCCGGCAAAGGAAAACAGCGGGCGGTCAGAGGGCCCGGCGCACGCCCGCCTTGCCGATCATCATGTTTAAAATCGTGACGTCGGTGGCGGCCATGCCTACGCGCCCCATGGTGGTGTAGGAGGCCACCGTGTCGTCCAGGGCGCTGCCCACCAGGCCCTCGCCGGGCTGGAAGACGTTGCCGTCCATCGCCATGTAATAGCCCGTGATGGCCGCGCTGACGCAGGAGGCGATCTTGGCGGCGCAGCTGGCCTTGGCGCCGTCACACACGATGCCGCTGACATTGGCGATGGTGTTGGTGATGGTGCGGCTGATCTGCTCGCGCCCCGCGCCGGAGAGCCAGGCGATGGCGGCGCCGCTGGCCGTGGCGGCGCTGACTGCGCCGCAGTAGGCCGAGAGCTTGCCCAGGCCCTTTTTCTGATAGATCGCCGTTAAATTGCTGACGGCCAGAGCCCGGATGAGCGATTCCTCGTCCGCGCCCACCTCTTGGGCGTAGATGTAAACGGGCAAACTGACCGTGATGCCCTGGTTGCCGCTGCCGCTGTTGATGACCACGGGCAGGTTGCAGCCGTTCATGCGCGCGTCGGAGCCCGCGGCGGCGTAGGCCATGGCCTTCTGCTCCCAGCCCTGGCCCAGATGGTGGAGGATGGTCTTGCCGACGTTGGCCCCGTAGGCGTGGCGCAGGCCCTCCTGGGCGATGGCGAGGTTACAGTCCAGCTGGTGCTTGAGCGTGGGATCGATGTCCTCCAGGGGCACGGTCTCGGCGTAGGTGAGAATATCGTCCAAACTCAGCAGCCCGGCGTCGGGCGCGTCCTGCCCGCCGTCCGGGCCGCCCTCACGGTAGAGCGGGCGGCCGTTTTTCTCCACGCGCACAATGTTGGTGTGGCCGTCGCGCAGCTCCACCAACGCGCTGTCCCCGCCCGCGAAGGCCGTGAGGACGATGTCCAAGTTGGGCACGCCCTCCAGCAGCTCTACGGTGCAGATGCCCTGCGCCAGCAGGCGGCGCGCCTCGTCCAGGGCCGCGGGGGTAACGGCGGTCAGCACCTCCAGCCTGCGGGCGGCGTCACCGCCCACCGCGCCAACCACGGCGCTGGCGGCGATGCCCTTCATGCCGCCGGTGGCGGGCACCGTCACGCTCTTGACGTTTTTGATGATGTTGCCGCTGCAGGCGGCCACGATGCGCTCGGGCATCTGCCCCAGCACCTCCCGGGCCTTGGCGGCGGCATAGGCGATGGCGATGGGCTCGGTGCAGCCCATCGCCGTGATCAGATCCTCCCGCAGCAAAGCGGTATAACAGTCGTAAAGCTTCTGTTCCATGGGGGTTCCTCCTTTTTGATGCATCTTGGCGGGCCGCGTCACAGCACGTCCACCCAGCGGTCCGCCGCGTTGCTTTCCAGACAGGCGTCCACCAGCTTCACGATGGCGGCGCCGCGGGCAAAATCGGCGAACTGGGGCTCGCCGCCGTTGCGCAGGTAATCGTAAAACTGGGCGATGGCGTTTTTCAGCGCGTCGTTCCAGCCCACCACATGGCCGCCGGGCAGGGTGGCGCAGCGCCGGGCACGGCCATGCAGCATCGTCGGGTCGGCGTACACCAGGGTGGTGCCTTGCTCGCGCACGCCCAGCAGCAAATGGTCCGGCGTCTCCTGCTGCCAGCCCATGGCATAGCGTGCGCCGTCGATGTGGATCTCGAAATCGTTTTTGTGCCCGCCCGACACCTGGGAGAGCGCCAGATTGCCCAGGGTGCCGTCCTCGAATTCCACCAAAACAAAGCCCGCGTCCTCGGTGGTGATGGGCACCGCCTCCCAGCTGTCGCCGTCTTGGCGGCAGAAGGTGGCGGCCTGCCGGGCATACTTTTTGCGGGTGGGCAGCACGGTGAAAAGCCGCGCGTAGACGCGGGTGATGCGCTTGTTCAAAATAAACTGCACGGTGTCGAACCAATGGCTGCCGATGTCGGCCACGGTGCGGCTGGGGCCGCCCAGGGCGGGCACGCAGCGCCAGTTGTAATCGTTCTCGTACATCATCCAATCCTGCAGATAGTGGCCATACACCAGGAAGGTACGGCCCCAGTCCGGCGACGCGGCGCGCTCGCGCATCTCCTGCACGATGGCGTTGTGGCGGTAATTAAAATTGACAGCGGCAGCCACATGGTGCTCCTGCGCCAGGCGGCACAGGGCCTGGGCCTCGGCGTAGGTGTTGGCCAGCGGCTTTTCGCAGTACACGTTCACGCCCGCCTCGATGACGGCTTTGCACACCTCGAAATGGGCGAAGTTGGGCGTGCACACATGGACGGCGTCCAGGGTCTCCCGGGCCAGCAGCTCGCCGCAGTCGGTATAAAAATGGGGGATGAACAGCTCCCCGCAGGTTTTTTGGGCCAGGTCCGCGTTGGGGTCCGCCAGGGCCGCCACCTCCACGCCGGGGATGCGGCGCAGCGCCTCCACATGGGTGCGCCCCATCATCCCCGCGCCCACGATGCCCACACGAATCGTTTTTTGCATCAGTAACACCTCATTATTTCCATAAGTTTTCCTTCTGCGAAGAAGGGCCTGCATAAAAATCGCGCCCGTACTTCTGTTCGACAGGGCACGCCTTGGGCTGTGAAAACCACTGGCACACGGGGCAGTCCAGGCATTCGGTCTCCGGCTGGATGCCCCGGCGCACCCGCTCGACGAAATCCGGATTTGTCAGCATGGGGCGGGCGTAGGCGATGAGATCGGCATGGCCGTTGGCCAGCAGCCACTCGCCGCGCTCCGCAGTATGGATGCTGCGCACGGCGGTGACCGGGATGCGGACCTGGCGCCTGATCAGGCTGGCGGCGTAGACCACTGAATTGCCCCGGAAGCCCGGCGGCCACGGCGTGGGGCGCCAGTAGGGCGTCTCCAGGCAATAGTGCGCGTCCAGGCCGAAGGAGACGCTGAGACTGTCCGCGCCCGCTGCTTCCAGCATCCGGGCGATCTCGACACCCTGGGCGAAGCCGGGCTCGTTGCCGCCGATGCGGGAACTCACGATAAACGCACCGCCGCAGGCGGCGTGGATGCCCTGGATGATCTCCGTCTGCAGCCGCACCCTGTTTTCAGGCGTGCCGCCGTAGGCGTCGCGGCGGTGGTTGTACAAAGGCGAGGCAAACAGCGACAGCAGATAGCCATGGGCGGCGTGCAGCTCCACGCCGTCAAAGCCTGCTTTTTGCGCGCGGACAGCCGCCGCAATAAAGTCCTCCCGCAGGCGGTAGATCTCGTCTAAAGTCATGGCGCGGGCGCCGAATGCCGGCAGGGCCGAGGGGGCCACGCGGTCCCGGCACACGGCGGGCATCACGCGGACGCCCGCGTGATGCAGCTGCACCAAGGCCGCCGCGCCGTGGTGGTGGATGGCATCCGTCATGCGCTGGAAGCCGCCGATGGGGCCGTCGTCCCATAGGCCGAATTCCCCTGGGCGCAGGCGCGCATCCCTTTGGATGCTGGTGATGCCCACCACGATCAGCCCCGCGCCGCCTTGGGCGATCTGCGCATAATGTTTGGTGCGGCTCTCGGTGGGACAGCCGGTGATGGGGTCAGCGTCCTGCAGCAGGCCCACGGATGGGAAACAAAACCGGTTTTTGATCATTTTTTGCCCTAGCTGCAGCGGTGTAAACAGCAGTTGCGCCATGTGGTGCCCTCCTTTTGCCCTTCCGGTACCCGTACTGCCCGGCTCCCACCGGGAGCAGGCAGCGCTCTCAGCTTCAGTATAGGAAGAACACCGCATTTTTTCAAGATAAATTTACAAAACGTGCAAAAGTTTATCATAATTTACAAAAATGTACGACAAAATTTTCATGAAAGGACAATAAAAAGGCTG
>CATXYA010000032.1 GCA_958403605.1 uncultured Oscillospiraceae bacterium | reverse complement strand
TTCCCCCGGTGGGGGAAGGTGGCAGCCGCTTTGCGGCTGCCGGATGAGGGGGCGCGCGCCAGCCTTCCCACTCCTACGGGCAAAAAAGAAGGGCGCGTTGTGCAACGCGCCCTTCTTTTGCTTCTTGACTTATTTCGCCGCTTCCACCAGTGCTTTGGTGTCGCGGGCGATCATCAATTCTTCGTTGGTGCAGACCACCAGCACCTTCACCTTGCTGCCAGCGCCGGAGATATCGATGATATCGCCGCCGTGCTGCAGGTTTTTGTCCGGGTCGATGGCCAGGCCCAAAAAGCCCATGTTCTCGCAGACGGTGGCGCGGGTGCGGCTGTCGTTTTCACCGATGCCACCGGTGAAGACCACACAGTCCAAACCGCCCATGGCCGCCGCGTAGGAGCCGATGTACTTCTTGATCTGGTAGCACAGCATCTCCAGGGCCAGCTTCGCGCGCTCATTGCCCGCGTCGGCAGCATGGGTGACGTCGCGCATGTCGCTGGAAACGCCGGAAATGCCCAGCAGGCCGGATTTCTTGTTCAGATAATCGGCCATCTCCTGGCCGTGGATGCCCAGCTTCTGCTCCATATAGGTGACGACGCTGGGGTCGATGTCGCCGCAGCGGGTGCCCATCAGCACGCCGGCCAGCGGGGTGAGGCCCATGCTGGTGTCCATGCACTTGCCGGCGTGGACAGCGGAGATGGAGCTGCCGTTGCCCAGGTGGCAGGTGACCATTTTCAAGTCGGTGCGGTTGAGGTAAGAGGCGGCAGCCTGGCTGACATAGCGGTGGCTGGTGCCATGGGCGCCGTAGCGGCGGATGGCGTATTTGTCGTACATTTCATAGGGCACGCCGTACATGTAGGCCTTGCGCGGCATGGTCTGATGGAAGGTGGTGTCGAACACGACCACGTTGGGCACGCCCTCGCCGAACACGGCCTTGGCGCTGCGCAGGCCCTGGACGTGGGCCAGGTTGTGCACCGGGGCCAGCGGGGCGATCTCCTCGATCTTGTCGATGATGGCGTCGGTGACGATCTCGCTTTTGGTGAAGAACTCGGCGCCCTGGACGACGCGGTGGCCGATGGCGGAGATCTCGCTCTTGTCCTTTACCACGGCGCCCTCGCCGGTGGTCATCATCTCGACCACCTTCATGAACGCTTCCGTATGGGTGGGGAAGGGCACCTGCTCGGCCCATTCTTTGCCGTGGGCCTTGTGGGTGATGTTGCTGCCCTCGATGCCGATGCGCTCGCACAGGCCCTTGCACAGCACGCTTTCATCCGTCATATCGATCAGTTGATATTTCAGAGAGCTGGAACCGCAGTTGATGACCAAAATCTTCATCCGTTTTTTCCTCCTGTATGGCCCCGCAAAAAGGGGCTTTTTTCACTCGCGTTCTTATTATATAATGAGAAGAAGGAATTTTCAAGCCGAAAGGGGGCACAAACCCATGAAAATAGCGGGCGTCATCGCGGAATACAACCCGTTCCACAACGGCCACGCCCTGCAGCTGGCAAACCTGAAGGCATTGGGGTTCGACGCTGTGGTGTGTGCCGTTAGCCCCGGCGTGGTACAGCGGGGGGAACCTGCCTGTCTGCCCACGGCGGCGCGGGTGCGCGCGGCGCTGGCGGGCGGGGCCGACCTGGTGGTCTGCCTGCCCGCGCCCTACGCCTGCAAAAGCGCGGAGGGCTTTGCGCTGGCGGGCGTGGCGCTGCTGGACGCGCTGGACTGCGTGGACACGCTGGCCTTCGGAGCGGAGACGCCGGACGCGGCCCGGCTGCTGGCGGTGGCGGAAACGCTGGAGAGCGCACAGTTCCGCGCCGGGCTGCGGCGCTTTCTCGACGAAGGCATGCCTTTGGCGGCCGCCCGGGCCGCCGTGGCGGGGGCGCTGTGCCCCGGTGCAAAGGAACTGCTGGAAAGCCCCAACAACATTTTGGCGGTGGATTACTGCCGCGCACTGCGGCGGCTGGGCAGCGGCATGCAGCCCTTGGCTCTGGCGCGCCGGGGCGCGCAGCATGACGGCGACACCGCCGCGGACGGCATTGCGTCCGCCTCGGCCCTGCGGCGGCTGTGGCAGGAGAAGGGGGCGGATGCCTTGGCGCCCTTTGTGCCCGCGGCCTGCCTGGCGCTGTACCGGGAGGCCGAGGCCCGGGGCCTGACGCCGGACGAGCGCGCCTGGTCGGCGGCGCTGCTGTCCCGCCTGCGCGGGTGCGGCTCTTTTGCGGCGGTGCGCGGCGCGGGCGAGGGCCTGGCCGACCGCTTGGCGGCGGCAGTGCAAAAAGCCTGTACCGCCGCAGAGCTGCTGGAGCTGCTGAAAACGAAACGCTACCCCACCGCACGCCTGCGGCGCCTGGCGCTGGACGCGGCCTTGGGCTACGGTGACGACCTGCCCGCCGCGCCGCCCTACCTGCATGTGCTGGGCGCCAGCAGCCAGGGCGTGGCCGTGCTGAAAGCCGCGCGCCCCAAGCTGCCCATGGGCACCTCCCTGGCGGACCTTGCCCGCCAAAACGAAGCCTGCGCCGTCGTGGCCCGGGCCCACGCCGCGGCGGAGGACCTGACGGCCCTGGCCCGCCGTACGCCCCAGCCCTGCGGCGCGGCCTATATGCAGAAGTTTCAAACAGCGGCGCCATCCATCCCTTAGCGGGCCTTGCGGCCCAGCTTTGGTCTGGACGGCGCTTTTTTGTTACAAGTCTGCAATATCAATTTCCTATACTCTGAAGAGATCGCGCGAAGGAGGCGGAGAACATGGCTACCATCTTGATCGCAGAGGACGAAAAGCCCATCAACGATTTGATCCGGCGCAATTTGACGTTGGTGGGCCATACGGCGCGGCAGGCCTTTGACGGAGAGACCGCGCTGGAGCTGGCACAGCAGCGGCCCTTGGACCTGGTGCTGCTGGATGTGATGCTGCCGGGCTGCTCCGGCTTCGAGGTCAAGCGCCAGCTGGACCCGGCGCTGCCGGTGATCTTTGTCACGGCGAAGACGGCTCTTTCTAACCGCCTGGAGGGGCTCGGCCTGGGGGCGGACGATTACATTGTAAAGCCCTTTGAGATCTTGGAGCTGCTGGCGCGGGTAGAGGCTGTTTTGCGCCGCACCCACGCGGACATGGCCAGCCTGGAGTTGGGGCCATGCCACATCGAATTCGGCACCCGGCGCGTTGCCGTGGCGGGAACAGAGGTGCCGCTGACGCCCCAGGAATTTGCGCTGCTGGAGGCGTTGGCGCACAACCGGAATTTGGCGCTCTCCCGGGAAAAGCTGCTGGAATTGGCTTGGGGCTATGACTATGAGGGGGACACCCGGACGGTGGACGTCCACATCCAGCGCCTGCGCAAAAAGCTGGATCTGGAAGAGCAGATCGAGACGGTGTACAAGCTCGGTTACCGCCTCAACACCAAGCAGTAGGAGGCACACGGATGCATCTGAAATTTTGGCAGAAAGCCTATCTGCTGACGCTGGCGCTGTTTATCGCCGCCTTTGGCGGCGGCATTGCGCTGCTATCTCAATGGAGCCAGCAGCGCAGCTTTGAGGCGGAGTGCGGCAAGCTGTTGGCACAGCAGCACGCGGTGGCCCAAAGCTTTGTGCGGGATGCCGCCGCGGTGCAGGCACGCCGCCCCACGGCGCTGCCGCGTTTGACGCAAAATTATGCCGCGCAGCAGAGCGCGCTTTTGCTACAGATCAGGCAGGGGGATACAGTTTGGGCAGATAGGATACCGCAGCCAGAGGAAGCGCTGCCGCCGGCGCCGCCGGTGGGCGAGCGCGTCCACACGGTGCGCCTGGCGGAAGGGCGGCATACGCTGTACGTGTTGGCCCAGCTGCCGCAGCCGGAAGAGGTGGTGCTGACCTGCGCGTTTGATATGGAGCCCTTTTTCAGGCAATGGGCACAGACCCGGCGGTTGTTTTGGGGGACGGGCGCCGCTGTACTGGCCGCGCTGGCGGCGGCATTGTATTTTGTACTGCGCGGTCTATCGCGCCCCATGGAGCGGCTGGCCGCCATGACGGAAAAACTGGCCCAGGGAGATTATACCGCCCGCAGCCCCATTCGCAGCCGGGATGAAGTGGGTCAGCTGGCCCATGCGCTGAACGATCTGGCGGCACAGGTACAGCAAAATGTGGCGCAGCTACAGGCCGAGGCGCGGCAAAAACAGCAGCTGGTGGACGATCTGGCTCATGAGCTTCGCACACCGCTGACAGCAGTCGGCGGTTATGCGGAGTATTTGCAGCGCGCACGGGTGGACGAAGCGGAAACCTATGAGGTGACGAGTTATCTGATCAACGAGACAAGGCGGCTTACCGCCCTGAGCGAGCGGCTATTGCAGATGGCAGCCCTGCGCGGAGAAACGGCACGGCGGGAGCCCGTGGCCGTAAACCAGCTGCTGGAGGCTGTCCGGCGCACGGTACTGCCCAAAGCGCGTGAGAAAAAAGTGCGCCTGCAAGTTGTAAAGGAGGGCTCTGGCACGGTGCGGGGGGAAGCACCGCTGCTGGAAAGTTTGCTGGTGAACCTGGCGGATAACGCCATCAAGGCCTGCAGCCCAGGTGGTTTGGTAACGCTGGGAACGGCCCCGGCCCCAGAGGGGATCCGGGTTTGGGTGCGGGACACCGGCTGCGGCATGGACGCACAGACCATGGCACAGCTGGGCCAGCCATTCTTTCGGCCCGATAAAGCCCGCAGCCGCCAACAGGGCGGCGCGGGCCTTGGCCTCAGCCTTTGCTTTGCCATTGCGCAGGCCCACGGCGCCACATTGACGTTTTCCTCCGCGCCGGGCGCGGGTACCACGGCAGAGATATTATTTACAACTCTGTGACAGTGCGGTGAAAAGCCTGCAACCTTACCGTGTGATAATGAAGGCAGAAAAGGAGGTTTTCTGCAATGAAGCAAAAAAGAACGACAGCGCGTATGCGATGCGCCGTGGCCGTCGGCTCTTCCCTGATGCTGCTGGGCCTGCTGGCAGGGTGCGGCGCGCGGGCGCAGCAGCCCGTGGTCACCAGCGATCCGTTGGTGACGAAAACGGCGGCGCAGGAGGCCATCGAGCAGGCGGTCAGCGGAGGAAAGACCTACGCTTATCGATGGGACGCCGAGGACCTGGATGCCGCCGCGCAGCGTATCACGGCACTGGAGGAAAAAGCCTGGGCGGCCCAACTGGCCGATCCGGCGCAAGCGAAGAGCGTGCGCCAAAGTATCGAACAGGAAGTGGAAGCGATGCGAAAGCTTTGGGCGCGGGAGGCCGCGCTAGACCCGGTGGTGAGCGCCCAGGAAGCAGCCAACCTTGCGGGCACGCTCATGGAAAAAATGTACGGCCTCGATTTGGCCGGGATGCCGCTGGAATTGGTATTGACGAAATCTTCCGAACCCGGCACCCCTCTTGTCTGGAATATCGTGCAGAGACAGCCGGAGGAGAGCGGCGCGGGGCTGGATCTCCAACTGGATGCGACCACAGGGGAAGTGATGGCAGTGTCCTACCAACCCAGTGAAAATGAGCAGCAGGCCATGGCGGCTGCCGAGCCGCTGCCCTGCATGAAACGCTGGGACAAGGAGGGCTGGGAGGAACAATATTATTTCGATGAAACGGATCCTTCCTATCAGCCCATGTTGGAGGAGGTGCTGGAGACGTTGCGGACGCAGCTGTCCGGCTCGCTGCTGACGGGCGGGGCACAGGTGACAGAGGTGACGGCTGTGCCGCTGCGGGACACCGAAGACCGGGCGGCAATCGCACAGCATACGTTCCAAGTGCGCTGCGATGATGGCAGGACGCTGGATTGCTATTGGACATGCCCGTATCCCACCTATGATTTTGACGGAGCTCCCTTGCGGGCCTTCCGGCCTATTGACAAACGCTGGCTTGGATAAATAAAAAGGGCGGGCGAGAGGCCTTTTCGGCTTTCTCGTCCGCCCTTTTTTATTCACCGCAAAAGCGCATTCCAGCTGGCCCACACCAGGGCGATGAGGCCGATGGCGAGGGCGAAGAGGTAGGCCCGCCGGTTGGAGCGGCCCACGATCTCGGGCTTGTCCGGCTTTGCCGGCAGCAGGCGGATGGGCACCATGCCGCCCTGCTGGTATTTCTCCTTGGAACCCAAATGGTAGCGCACCTCGTAATATTGGCCCTCATAGGTGTAGCCCAACAGCGGATAGTATTGGTAGCCGTCGTGCTCGTGCCCCTTGACCCGCGCCTCCAGGGTGACGCCGCCGCGCGCCAGCTTTCCCTCGGAAACAAGGCCGTGGCTGCCGTAAATAAGCCAGGCGAAGGCAATGGCAAAAAACAACAGATCCATCGAAAAAATGTCCCCTTCCTCACAGTTTCACTTCAGTATACCATACGGGCGGGCAGGAAAAAAGAAGAGATTGCCGTGAGCGCGGTTTTCAGGTACAATAGAACTACAGAACGTAAGATCCAAAGGAGGAGATGCTGATGGCGATCCATGTGCTCGACGAAGCGCAGCGGTGCCTCAACTGCAAAGTACCGCAATGCCAGAAGGGCTGCCCCATCGGGACGCCCATTCCCACGGTCATCCGGCTGATGCTGGACGGCAAGCTGGACGAGGCGGGCCGCACGCTGTTTGAAAATAACCCCCTCACCACCGTGTGCAGCTTGGTCTGCAATCATGAAAACCAATGCGAGGGACACTGCATTTTGGGAAAAAAGGGCGCGCCCGTCCACTTTTCCACCATTGAAAACTATATTTCCACCACTTATTCCAGCAAGATGGTGAAGGGGCCCGCGCCCTCCAACGGCATGCGGGTGGCCATCATCGGCTCCGGCCCCGCGGGGCTCACCATCGCCGTGCACCTGGCGCGCAAGGGCTACCAGGTGACCATTTTCGAGGGCAAGGACAAGATCGGCGGCGTGCTGCGCTACGGCATCCCGGAGTTCCGCCTGCCCAAAAGCGTGCTGGATGATTTTGAGTACCGCCACCTGCGGCTGAAGGACATCAAGGTGCGGCCCAACACCACCATCGGCGGGGCCATCGGCATCGACGATCTGTTCCGCGACGGCTACAAGGCCATTTTTGTGGGCACGGGCGTCTGGCAGCCCAACGCGCTGCACATCAAGGGCGAGACGCTGGGCCACGTGCATTTCGGCATCAACTATCTGAACAATCCCGACAGCTTCCACCTGGGCGAGCGTGTCATCGTCATCGGCGCGGGCAATGCGGCCATGGATGTGGCGCGCACGGCCCTGCGCAAGGGCTCGCGCTGGGTGCAGTGCTTTTCCCGCACGCCCGACGTGGCGGCGTCGAAGCATGAGTTCGACTACGCGTCGCTGGAAGGCGTGGAGTTTTTCTACAACAAGGCGCCGGTGCAGATCGTGGACGAGGGCGTGATTTTTGCGGACGTGGCCGAGCGGCCGGACGGCAGCTTTGCCGAGGTGGCGGGCACCGAGCAGCTGTACTCGGCGGACAGCGTCATCATCTCCATCAGCCAGGGGCCGAAAAGCCGCATCGTCAGCACCACCAAGGGCCTGCACACCAACGAGCGCGGCCTGCTGGTGACGGACGAAGAGGGGCACACTACACGCCCGGGCATCTTCGCCTCCGGCGATGTGGTGAACGGCGCGCGCACCGTCGTGGAGGCGGTGGCACACTCGAAACGCGTGGCTGAGGCCATGGATGCCTATATGCAGAGCTTGGAGGAGGCCCGTCCCATCTTTGGCGGCGCCAGCATGGCCCGGGACTAAAACCGGAAATCTTTTGCCCTTTTGTTCCATTTTTTTCAAAAGTGCTTGTGCTTTTTTTAACGAAGCAGTATAATAAACCCAAATCGGTTTGATTTGCCGGGACGTTTTCAGCGCCTCGGAATTTCACAAAGAAAGGTGATTGGATTATGGCATTGACGAACAACCAGCATGTTCTGGACTGGGTCGCCGAGATGGAAGCTCTCATGACCCCTGACAAGACCATTTGGATCGACGGCTCCGAAGGTCAGCTGCGCGCGCTGCGTGAGGAAACCTTCAAGACTGGCGAAATGACGGAGCTCAACCAGGAGAAGCTGCCTGGCTGCGTGCTGCATCACACCGCGAAAAACGACGTGGCCCGCGTGGAGGGCCGCACCTTCATCTGCACCAAAAACAAAGAGGACGCCGCCCCCATCAACAACTGGATGGATCCGGACGAAATGAAGGCGAAGCTGACCCCGATGTACACCGGCTGCATGAAGGGCCGCACCATGTACGTCATCCCCTATTGCATGGGCCCCGTAGGCAGCCCCTTCTCCAAGGTGGGCATTGAGGTCACCGACTCCATCTATGTCGTGCTGAACATGGATATCATGACCCGCATCGGCCTGGGCGCTCTGCGCCAGCTGGGCGATTCCAACGACTTCGTGCGCGGCCAGCACGCGAAGGCGGACATCGACGAGGAGAACCGCTACATCGTGCAGTTCCCCGAGGACAACGCTATTTGGTCCATCAACTCCGGCTACGGCGGCAACGTGCTGCTGGGCAAAAAGTGCTTCGCGCTGCGCATCGCCTCTTATCAGGGCAAAAAAGAGGGCTGGATGGCCGAGCACATGCTGATCCTGGGCATCGAGACCCCGGAAGGCGAGACCAAGTACATCACCGCCGCGTTCCCCTCCGCCTGCGGCAAGCCCAACCTGGCCATGCTCATCCCGCCTGAGATCTACGCCAAGAAGGGCTACAAGGTCTGGACGGTGGGCGACGATATCGCCTGGATGCACATCGGCGAGGACGGCCAGCTGTACGCCATCAACCCGGAAAACGGCTTCTTCGGCGTGGCCCCCGGCACCAACGCGAAATCCAACCCCAACGCCTTGGCTTCCACGATGAAGGGCACCATCTTCACCAACGTCGCCCACAACCTGGACGAAAACACCGTGTGGTGGGAAGGCCTGGACAAAAACCCGCCCGAGAACGCGCAGGAGTGGACCGGTCTGCCCGTCAACGGCAAAGAGTACATTGCCGCCGGCAACAAGCTGGCCCATCCCAACTCCCGCTTTACGGCGCCGGCTGTCAACTGCCCGTGCCTGTCCAAGGAGTTCAACAACCCCAACGGCGTACCTGTCACCGCGATGGTGTTCGGCGGCCGCCGTGCCAAGACTGCGCCGCTGGTGTACCAGTCCTTCAGCTGGGAGCACGGCGTGTATGTCGGCTCCGCCATGGCCTCTGAGACCACTGCCGCCGCCACCGGCGCCGTGGGCGTCGTGCGCCGTGACCCGATGGCCATGCGTCCCTTCTGCGGCTACAACATGGGCGATTACTTCGCGCATTGGCTGGAGATGGGCAAGAAGCTGGGTGACAAGGCCCCGAAGATCTTCAACGTCAACTGGTTCCGCACCGACGACGAAGGCCACTTCATTTGGCCGGGCTTCGGCGACAACATGCGCGTCCTGATGTGGATCCTGGCCCGCTGCGAGGGCAAGGTGGACGCCGTGGAGACCGCGATCGGCTATGTGCCTCACGCGGAGGACATCAACGTCGAGGGCTTGGACGACATCACCCTGGACACCGTCAAGGGCCTGCTGGACGTGGACAAAGAGCTGTGGCTGGAAGACGTCAAGGGCGTCGAAGAGCTGTATGACCAAATCGGCGAGCGCGTGCCCGCTGAGCTGCGCAAACAGCTGGCCGAGCTGAAAGACCGCCTGTCCAAATAAGCACCAGATACACAAAGCGGGGATGCAGCTGCATCCCCGCTTTTTTGTGGCATAAAACTACTCGCCGGGCGAAAGGTAGGCGGAGCGCCGCCGCCTGCGGATTCCGAATGGGGCTTCGCCCCAAGCCCCGTTGCATGGGATACGCTTGCGGGCGCCCCCTCATCCGCTTCGCTGCGCTCAGCACCTTCCCCCACCGGG
>CATXYA010000031.1 GCA_958403605.1 uncultured Oscillospiraceae bacterium | reverse complement strand
TGACGACTGCTATAAATTTATGATACCGCAAAATCAGGTGCGGGGCAATCGGAGGGAGAAAATTTTTGTAAAATTTGGAAGGAAATGAAAATAGTACTATTTATTTCGGAGACACCTTGAAAAAGTACGGAAAATTCTGGAAATTCTCCGTTTACCCTCCGGCGGCGTGCCTGCTATCATAAAAAGCGAACGGACGGGGGCTGCCCCGCCGGTGATTTTGGAAAAGGAGAGAAGAAACTATGAAAAAGTTTACCGCCATGCTGCTTGCTCTGGCAATGGCCGGCACCCTGCTGGCCGCCTGCGGAAGCTCCGCTAGCCCGGCTTCCACGGCAGCGTCTGCTTCCACGGGTTCCACGGCTGCGTCTACGCCCGCCGAGGCCGAGGAAGTCACCATCAAGGTGTCCACCTGGGACGCCACCACCAACCCCGCCGACACCGACGCCATCGCGGCGTTTGAGAAGGCCTATCCCAACATCCACGTCGAGCTGATGGACATCCCGTCCGCCGACTACGTCACCAAGCTGAACGTCATGCTCAACGGCGGCAGCGATCTGGACGCGTTCTGGATCAAAGAAGCCGACGGCACCAAGGCCTTCGTGGACAAGGGCCAGCTGCTGGACCTGACCGACCGCATCGCCGCGGACGGCGTGGACCTGTCCGCCTACAACGGCATGGACAAAAACTTCAACTTTGACGGCAAGCAGTATGCGCTGCCCGTGCGCACCGACTACTACGTCATGTTCTACAACAAGGACGTCTTTGACGCCGCCGGCGTGGAGTATCCCTCCAACGACTGGACCTGGGACGACTTTGAGGCCACTGCCGCGAAGCTGACCAGCGGCGAGGGCACCAACAAGACCTACGGCGCGTTCCTGCACACCTGGCAGGCCTGCGTGGAAAACTGGGGCGTCCAGGACGGCAAGCACACCATCATGGACTACCAGACCGGCTACGATTTCTTCAAGCCCTACTATGAGATGGCCGTCCGCATGCAGAACGACGGCACCCTCCAGGATTACGGCGAGCTGAAGACCGGCAACATCCATTATTCCGGCCCCTTCCCCCAGGGCACCGTCGGCATGCTGCCCATGGGCACCTGGTTCATGGCCACCATGATCGAAAAAGTGAAGACCGGCGAGAGCGATGTCAACTGGGGCGTGGCCACGCTGCCGCATCCGGAAGGCGTTGAGGCCGGCTACACCGTGGGCTCCACCACGCCGATGGCCGTGAATGCCGCTTCCAAGCACCAGGACGCTGCCTGGGAATTCGTGAAATTTGTCAGCGGCGCCGGCGGTGCTGCCGCTTACGCCAACGCGGGCTATATCCCCGCCATGTCTGACGAGGCCAGCCTGGCGACGCTGGCCGCCATCGACGGCATGCCCGAGGGCATCGCCGAGGCGCTGCAGACCAAGAGCATCAGCCCGGACCGCCCCATCACCGACAAGGTGAGCGAGATCAACCAGATGCTGGGCGAAGAGCACAGCCTGATCATGCTGGGTGAGATCAGTGTGGACGACGGTTTGGCCGAGATGGCCGAGCGCGCCGCCGAGATCATGGGCGGCTGACGGCAGCCTTCCCAACTGTACCGCTCGAGGGCGGGCGCACCGCGCCCGCCCTCGTCCTTTGTGAGCATTTGAAAGGAGGAATCGCTTTGGCGGTAAAAGTGAAAGAGAAAACGGCGGCGCCCCGGCGCGCGGGCATGAAGCTGAACACCCGCAACACGCTGGTGGGCCTGTCGTTCATCCTGCCGAACTTCATCGGCTTTTTTGTCCTGGTGCTGGTGCCCGTGATCTTTTCCTTTGCCCTCAGCTTTATGAACTGGGACGGCTTCACGCCGATGAGCTTTGCGGGCCTGAGCAATTTTGTCACCATTTTCAAGGACCGGGTATTCCGCGCCTCGCTGTGGCAGACGCTGGTATACAGCGTGTTCACCGTAATGCTGAGCATGGCCGCGGCGCTGGGCCTGGCCATTCTGCTGAACCGTAAAATGCGCGGCGTCAACTTTTTCCGCTCGGGCATCTTCTTCCCGTATGTGGCCTCCATCGTGGCCGTGGGCGCGGTGTGGAAGGCCATGTTTATGAAGAGCGGCGGCGTGGTCAATGTGGTGCTGAGCGCCCTGGGCGTGCCCGACGGCAGCCTGCCCGGCTGGCTGGGTTCCACCAAATGGGCCCTGGCGGGCGTCATCATCGTCAGCATCTGGAAAAACATGGGCTACTTCATGGTCATTTACTTAGCGGCGCTGCAGGACATCCCCGTCACCCTGTACGAGGCCGCCGAGATCGACGGCGCCAGCAAGCTGCAGCAGTTCCAGCGCATCACCTTCCCCATGCTGACGCCCAGCCATTTCTTCGTCTTCATGATGCTGACCATCAACAGCTTCAAGACCTTCGATTTGATCTTCGCCCTCACCGAGGGCGGGCCGGGCACCGCCACCACGCTGCTCAGCATGTACATCTACAACCAGTCGTTCCTGTATTGGAACTACGGCGTCGCCAGCGCAGCGGCCATGATCCTGTTCCTCATCGTGGGCGTGGTGACCATCATCCAGTTCCGTGTGGAAAAGAAATTCACGGACTTTATGTGAGGAAGGAGGCAACAACATGATCGAGAAAAAAAGCCCTGTCGGCGCCGCCGTGCGCTATGTGCTGCTCATCCTGGTGACGGTGGCCACGCTGCTGCCGCTGGTGTGGATGCTGTCGGCCTCCTTCAAGCTGGACAGCGAGGTATTCAGCATCCCCATCCGCTGGATCCCCGAGACCTTCCACTGGGAAAACTATCTCAGGATCTGGGAGAAGATCCCCTTCGCCCAGTTCACCTGGAACAGCGCCAAGCTGACGGTCATCGTCACGCTGATCCAGCTTTTGACGTGCTCGTTTGCGGCCTACGGCTTCACGAAATGCCACTTTAAGGGCCGGGACACGTTGTTTCTGTGCTACGTGGCCACCATCGCCATCCCCTGGCAGGTGTTCATGCTGCCGCAGTACACCATGATGCAGAAGGTGGGCCTGGTGGACACCCATCTGGGCTACATCCTCATTCAGAGCTTCGCCGCCTTCGGCGTGTTTCTGCTGCGCCAGTTCTACCTGGGCATCCCGGACGAGCTGCTGGAGGCCGCGCGCATCGACGGGCTGTCGGAGTACGGCTCCTACTTCCGCATTGTGCTGCCCCTGGCAAAGCCCGCCATGGCGACGCTGGCCATCTTCACCTTCGTCACCATCTGGAATGACTTCATGGGCCCCATGATCTACTTCAACAGCGAAAAGAATAAGACCATCCCCCTGGGCATCCGCATGTTTTTGGGCCAGTACTCCACCGAGTACCAGCTCATCATGGCGGCCAGCGTGGTCAGCCTGATCCCGGTGCTGATCATGTACGTGTTCTGCCAGCGCTATTTTGTGCAGGGCATCGCCACCAGCGGCCTGAAGGGATGACCGCATTTTAAACGCCCCGCGCCTCCGGGAATAAGAATTGCTGATTTTCTGTAAAATTTGCCGATTCCGTTTCCAGGGGGCGCGGGTGTATGCTTACAAGAGAGTTTTGTGAGAAAGAAGGACCCTGCTTTGCCGCAACGCCAAGCGCCCCGCCGCATCACCGACGCCCGCATGGGCACCCTGCTGTTCTGCCTGTGCTGGGCCGCCTATTTCCTCACCTATTTCGGGCGGCTGAATTTCAACGCCGTCATGACGCAGGTCATCGCCGAGGGCGTGCTGACAAAGCCCCAGGCGGGCATGCTGGGCACGGCGTTCTTTTTTACTTATGCCTTGGGCCAGCTGTTCAGCGGCTGGCTGGGGGACCGCGTGTCGCCCCGCTGGTTCATTTGCACGGGGCTGGCGGTGTCCGGCGTGTGCAATCTGGTGATGGGCGCCGTGTCCCTGTACCCTGCGATGCTGGGCATCTGGTGTGTCAACGGCTTTGTGCAGTCGTTTTTATGGCCGCCGCTGCTGCGCATCTTCTGTGGGCGGTACGAGGACCGGGTGCGCCTGCGCGCCTGCGTCAACATCAATACCACGGTGCCGGTGGGCACCCTCGTCACCTACGGCTTCGCGGCCTGGATGGTGGCCCGGGGCGCCTGGCGCGGCACCTTTACCACGGCGGGCATCGTATTGTGCGTGTTCGCCGCCGTCTGGGCCGCGGCCATGGGCAAGGTGGAGCGGTGGGCCGAAGTGCACGGCGAGGAGGCCCCGCCGCTGCAAAAGCGCGCCCAGGGCGCCGCCGGGGGCCTCGGCCGCCTGTTCCTGGGCGCGGGGCTGGCGCTGCTGTGCGCGGCGCTGGCGGTGCAGGGCATGCTGAAGGACAGCGTGACCAGCTGGGCGCCCGTCTACCTCAGCGAGGGCTACGGCATGGCCGCCGCCGCGGCCATCCTCACCACCACCGTCATTCCGGTGCTGAACATCTTCGGCATGTTTTTGGCCTCAGCCATGATGAAGAAAAAGCAAAGCGAGCACGGCCACGCCGCGCTGCTGTACCTCTTCTGCGCCGCGGCGCTGGCGGTGCTGCTGGCGGCCAGCGGCAAAAGCGCTGTGCTGGCCATCGCGCTGCTGGCCCTTTCCACCACGGCCATGATCGCCGTCAACACGCTGCTCATCAGCGTCTTCCCGGGGCATTTCAGCGCCACGGGCCAGGTGGCGACCATCTCCGGCATTTTGAACTTTTCCGTCTATGTGGGCAGCGCGCTGTCCAACTACGGCATCGGCGCCATTGCCGAGGGGCTGGGCTGGACGCCCGTCATTGGCCTGTGGGCGGCGGCGGCCCTGGCGGGGGCCGGGCTGTGCCTGCTGGCCGGGCGGCGCTGGGCGCGCTGGCAAACAAGAAAGGAGCGGTGAACTCCATGGGAACGCGCGTTTTGCTGCTGCCGGAGGACGGCGGCTGGTACAAGGCGAACCTGCACTGCCACACCACGCTTTCGGACGGCAGGTGGACGCCGGAGGAGGTAAAGGCGGCGTACCGGGCGCGGGGCTATGCCGTCGTCGCTTATACCGACCACAACCACTGGGGCTGGCACCCCATGCTGAACGACAAGGACTTTGTAGCCCTGGCGGCGCTGGAGGTCAACATCGACTGCCCCATGGAGCAGGGCCGCGTGTGGGACACCACCCCGGTCTACCATTTGAACTTCTATGATTTGGAGCCCCAGCGGCGCACCCAGCCGCCGCCGCTGCCGGATGTGCATGGGTACAGCCTGGCGGCGGTGAACGCCTATCTCGCGGAGATGAAGCGCCAGGGCTTCTTATGCTGCTACAACCATCCCTGGTGGAGCTTGCAGACCCATGCGGACTACATGGGCCTTGAGGGGCTGGACGCCTTTGAGCTTTACAATTACGGCTGCCAGCTGGACGGGCTGTACGGCTACGCGCCCCAAGCCTATGACGAGCTGCTGCGCGGCGGCCGGCGGCTGGCGTGCTTTGCCGGGGACGACAACCACAATGCCTACCGCCCCGGCGATGCGCGGTGCGATTCCTTCGGCGGCTGGACGATGGTGAACGCCGGGGAGCTGCGCTATCCGGCCGTGATGGCGGCGCTGCGGCAACAGCGCTGCTATGCCTCCAACGGGCCGGAGCTGCGGGCCTTGTACATCGAGGACGGGGCCCTGCACGTGGCCTGCAGCCCCGCGGCCTGCATCTATGTCCACGGGGTGGGGCGCAAGGCCCCGCACGTGCTGCGCAAACGGGACACGCTGACAGAAGCGGTGTTCCCGCTGACGGGCGAAGAAACCTATCTGCGCGTGGAGGTGCGGGACCGGGCGGGCCGGTTTGCCGCCAGCCGCGCCTATTTTGCGGACGAACTATTTCCCACATGATCAAGAAAGAGGGTATTGCAATGGACATCCGGCCTTTGGACGATGCCGGCGCCCGCGCGGCGCTGGACACGGCCTGCGCCATCCTGCGGGGCAACCTGCCGAAATTCACCCGGCGCTTTCCCGCCTGCTGCTCGGTGCACAACTTTTACCCGGATACGGAAAACGTGGACTGGACGACGGGCTTTTGCACCGGCGAATACTGGCTGGCCTGGGAGCACACCCACGAAACAGCGTTCGAGACGGCGGCGCTGGCCCAGGTGGACAGCTTCTTGCAGCGCATCCGGGACAAGGTGAACGTGGACCATCACGACATGGGCTTTTTGTACACGCCGTCCTGTGTGGCCGCCTACAAGCTGGTGGGCAGCGAGACGGGCAAAGAGGCCGCCGTTTTGGCCGCGGACCAGCTGCTGACGCGCTTCCAGGAAAAGGGCCAGTTTTTGCAGGCCTGGGGCGAATTGGGCGCGCCGGACAACTACCGCCTCATCATCGACTGCCTGATGAACGTGCCGCTGCTGTACTGGGCCACCGAGGTGACGGGGAACGAGTTCTACCGCCAAAAGGCCCTGGCCCACACCCGGACCAGCCTCGCCAACCTGGTGCGGCCCGACCATTCCACCTACCACACCTTTTTCTTCGACCCCGCCACCGGCGCGCCGGTGCGCGGCTCCACCCAGCAGGGCTACCGCGACGGCTCGGCCTGGGCGCGGGGGCAGGCCTGGGGCGTGTACGGCACGGCGCTGGCCTACCGTTACACCCGGGACGAGACCTGTATCCGCCTGTTCCGCGATGTGACGGAATATTATCTCGCCCATCTGCCCCAGGACCTGGTGCCTTACTGGGACCTGGAATTCACCAGCGGGGACGAGCCGCGGGATTCCTCCGCGGCGGCCATCGCGGCCTGCGGCATGCTGGAAATGGCAAAATACCTGCCCGCGGACGAGGCGGCGCGCTATACGCAGCTGGCCCGGCAGATGGCGGCCAGCCTGGCGCAAAGCTATGCCGTGCGGGACCGGGCCGTCTCCGACGGGCTGCTGCTGCACGGCGTCTACGCCAAAAACTCCCCGTACAACCCCATTCCGGCGGACAACGGCGTGGATGAATGCAACCCCTGGGGCGACTATTTCTACATGGAGCTGCTGACGCGCCTGTCGCAGGACTGGCAGCTGTATTGGTAAGGGAGGCGGTACAAATGGACCTGGCGTTTTGGTGCCCGGACGTGGCCGCGGCGGCACAGGCCTGCCAGGCGGCCTGTCCCGCGGCGGCGGCCCTCAGCATCGCCATTGCCGACGATGTGTGCGAAAACCGCTTTTTGTTCCGCGATCACTGGGAGATGGAGCGCACCCACGTGCCCGTCACCTTCGAGGGGCCCATCGATTGGGCCCATATCCCGGCGGGGGACCCCGAGTGGCTGTACGCCATGAACCGCCACACCAGCTTTGTCAACCTGGGCAAGGCCTGGCGCTATACAGGGGACGAAAAATACCTGCGCGCCTACGAGCGGCTGCTGGCCGATTGGATGGGCCGCGTGCCGCTGACGGAGGCCAGCAAGGCCGACACCTGGCGCAGCCTGGAGGCGGGCCTGCGCTGCGAGTATTGGCTGCGGGCGCTGCGCCTGTTTGATGGCGCCGTGGACCCGGCGCTGGTACAGCGGGCCGAAGCGTGCCTGCTGGTGCACGGGGAATATTTGTGCGAAGCCAACAATGCATTCCATCTGCTGTCCAACTGGGGCGTTTTGCAGGATCACGGCCTGTTTTTGCTGGGCGTGGCCTTTGACCGCGCCGATTGGCGCGAGCTGGCGCTGCGGCGCATCGACGGCAACCTGCACCGCTCGGTCTTCCGCGACGGCAGCCACTGGGAGCAAAGCCCCATGTACCACTGCGAAGTGCTGCACTGCGCCATGGACACGGTGCTGGTGGCGCGCCAGCGCGGTTTGACAGTGCCCCGGCGCCTGGAGGAAAACGTGCGCCGCATGTGCACCGCCCTGGCGGCCTGGATGACGCCGGACGGGCGGCTGGTGTGCCAGTCGGATTCCGACGACACCGACGCCCGGGACCTGCTGGCCCAGGGGGCGCTGCTGTTCGGCGACGGCAGGCTGAAGGCCGCGGCGGGCCCGGCGCTGTTCGAGGAGAATTTCTGGGACTTCGGCCCGGCGCAGGAGGCCTACGGCGCGATCCAGCCGGATGCGGCGGCGCTGGGCTCGGCGGCCCTGCCCGACAGCGGCAATTACATGCTGCGGGGCGCGGACGGGGCCTATCTGCACATGCACTGCGGGTGCCTGGGCTCTGGCCACGGCCACGCCGACCTGCTGCACCTGGACGCGGGCATCGCGGGCGAGGACGTGCTCATCGACTCGGGCCGTTACACCTATGTGGACTCCCCCATCCGGCGGCAGCTGAAGCTGCCCGCGGCCCACAACACCACGCGTGTGGACGGGGCGGATTTCAGCGAATGCGTGGACAGCTGGGGCTACTCCGCTCTTGCCATTCCCGTGAAAGGGGACTATACTTTTACTGAGCAGGCGGACTTTATCAGCGGCATGCACCTGGGCTATCTCTCCCGGGGCGTCGTCGTGGGACGCAAGGCCGTCTTTCTCAAGGAGGCGGGGCTCGCCGTGGTGTTCGACCAGTTTTTCACCGAGGGCGCCCATACCTATGAGCAGTACTTCCATTTCGGGCCGGGGGCCTGCCGCCTGGAGGGCGCAGCCGTGCATTGGCAGGGCCGCAAGGCGGCGGCAACGCTGCTGTGCCTGGGCGGGGACCTTACCTGCAGCCTGGACAAGGCGCCCTATTCCCGGGATTACAACCAGCTGTGCCAGGGCGATGTGCTGACGGTGCGCAAGACGGGCCAAGGCTTTGCCAGTTTCCTCTCTGTACTCTCTCTCGACGGAAACGGGCAGGCGCAGCCGGTGCGCGCCGAGGCGCTGCCCGTGGCGAAGCTGCGGCTGAAAACGCCGCTCACGGCCGGGCAGGCCCAGGCGGTGCGCGTGGAAAAAGCGGGGGCGGTGTACACCGTCATCGCCTGCCACGCCGAGGTGATCAGCGAAGTGGACCTGCTGAGCGCCGGCGGCAAAGCCGGCTACGGCAAGCTGCTGGTATTTGGGCCGGGCATGGAAGACGGCCTGTGCCTCGCTTATTAGAAAGTCAAATTCACCAATTAGGAGGACGATTATGGACATTCGCTATTCCTGCAACCAGCGCGATTTCAAGCGGTACACCACCGAGGAGACGCGCAAAGAATTTCTCATTGAAAACCTGTACCAGCCGGACCAGGTGGTGGCCGTGTACAGCCATGTGGACCGCATGGTCACCCTGGGCTGCATGCCCGTGCACGAGACGGTCTCCATCGACAAGGGCATCGACATCTGGCACAACTTCGGCACCCACTATTTCCTCGAGCGCCGGGAGATCGGCATGTTCAACATCGGCGGCGCGGGCACGGTGACGGCGGACGGTGTGCAGTACGAGCTGGGCTACAAGGACTGCCTGTACATCACCCAGGGCACCAAGGAAGTGCTGTTTGCCAGCAAGGACGCCGCGCAGCCCGCCAAGTTCTACATGGTGTCGGCCCCGGCGCACCGCGCGTACGAGACGCGGCTCATCAAGCTGGCGGACGCGGCCAAAAAGCCGCTGGGCGCCATGGAGACCAGCAACAAGCGCGTCATCAACCAGTTCATCCACCCGGACGTGCTGCCCACGTGCCAGCTGTCCATGGGCATGACGGTGCTGGAGCCGGGCAGCGTGTGGAACACCATGCCCGCCCACACCCACGAGCGCCGCATGGAAGTGTACATGTACTTTGAGGTGCCGGAAGACAACGTGGTGTTCCACATGATGGGCGAGGGCAATGAGACGCGCCACATCGTCATGCAGAACGAGCAGGCTGTCATCAGCCCGTCCTGGAGCATCCACGCGGGCGCGGGCACCAGCAATTACACCTTCATCTGGGCCATGGGCGGCGAAAACCAGGCCTTCGACGACATGGACGTTATTTCCACCACGCAGCTGAAATAA
>CATXYA010000030.1 GCA_958403605.1 uncultured Oscillospiraceae bacterium | reverse complement strand
GGCGCAAACGCATTTGCGGCACCGCCGCCGTGGTTTTATTGATCGCCGTCCTGGCAGGCTTATTGATCTACTTTTGGTACATCAAGGAGTTCACGGTGGTGGAGGTCAAGACCACCATTATAGATATGGGAGATGTACCTTTAGAGGACATTCCAGATTTAACAAAACAAATGCAGGAGGGAAAATCATGAAACGTTTTTGGGCTTTGATCGTATCTCTGGCGTTGGCTGTCTGCTTGGCCGTGCCCGGCATGGCCTTGGAGAACAAGGAGACGGTGATCGACCTAGGTGTGGAAGACCTGGGCAATGGCTTTACCTGCCACACCACCCTGACCGTGAACGCCGGTTTATCGAGAGCGTCCAGCAAAATCGGTTCTACGACTAAAGATTATTCCTACTGGGGCAGTTGGATCGGTACTGTCCAGTTGAACGGTTCTTTCACCTATAACGGCTCCACGGCCACGGCAACCGGCGTCAGCGCCTCCCACTCCGTGGCCTCCGGCTGGAGCTATGGCGGCGAATCGACCGGGTACAGCGGCAACCGCGTGTACCTGTCCGCGTCCTTCTCCGGGAGCGGTGGCAGCGTGCCGGTGTCCATGTCGCTTTCCTGCTCCGGAAACGGCACCCTGAGTTAAAATTCTATCAAAGAAACCCCATCTGTGCGTCAAGCACAGATGGGGTTTTTCAATAGGCTGAGAGCACGTTTTGCAGCGCGTCCTTTTTGTTAGGGGTTTCCTTTTTGCGCAAGCTTACAGGTGCGTATCCCACATGCCGCAGAAGCTGTCGATGGGGTCCTTGCCCTGGAAGGCGTCGGGGCCGGCCATCAGCTGATCCACCAGCGTGTCCAGCGTGGCGTCGGCGGAGTCGTAGGTATTGATGTAGGTGCGGGCCTGGGGGATGTCGGCCAAGATGGTCGGCTGCTGGCAGCCCACCACGATGACAGGCAGCTCAAACACGTACCAGGGGATCTCGCCGCCGCCCTTCGTCATGCCGAAGCCGGGACGCGCCACGGCCTGGAAGCCGCCGGCCACATCCACCAGGGTGATGATGAGGTCCTGCTTGCCCACGAAGTCGGCAATGGTGTCCTTGCCCGCGAAGTAGATGTTGAAATCCACTTTTTCGCCCGCGGCCATGCGCTTTTGGATCTGATCCATGGGGCTCTCGTAAATGGTGACCTCAAAGCCCTTGGCCTGCAGCCGCTCCTGCAGCTTCTGCGCAGGATTGGCGCTGTTGCCCGTCAGTTTCTTCAAGGCGCTGCCCAGCCCTTTGGCCTCCAGGCCGGTGACATACACGATCATGATGCGTTTGTACTTCTCCGGGGTCAGCGGCAGCACGCCGGCGTCCTTGTACTTCACCAAAGTCAGCGCGTGCTCGGCAATCTCCTTCTGCATGGCCTTGTGCTCGGCGCAGCCCACCGTGGCCTTCATCACTTCCACCGGCGGCACCAACTCGGTCTTGGCCTTTTTGTTGAGGCCCATGTGGGCTTTCAGCGCCAGGATGCGGTGCAGGGCGTCTTCCAAACGCTCGTCGGTGATGACGCCGTTTTTGTAGCCGTCCATCATGGAGGCGAAGTCCTCGTCCATATCGTTGAAGAAGAGGAACATATCGCAGCCCGCGGCGATGGCGGCGGGGATCATCTCGCTGCGCTTCATGCGGCAGGTCATGCCCACCATGTGGCTGGCGTCGGTGAGCACCATGCCGTTGAAGCCCATTTTGCCTTTCAGCAGATCGGTCAGCAATTCTTTGCTGAGCGTGGCGGGCATGATGTCGTCGTCCTTGATGCCGGGGTTCATGGCGCGGGTGTAGCTGGGCAGCATGATGTGCCCCGCCATGATGGCTTCCAGGCCGTTGTCGATCATGTTTTGATAGATTTTGCCGAACGTGGCGTCCCACTCCTCGCAGGAGAAGGTGTTGACACTGTTGGCCACATGCTGGTCGCGGTCATCCAGGCCATCGCCGGGGAAGTGCTTGGCCGCGCAGCAGAAGCCGGGGTTCTCATGGGCGCCCTCCATGTAGGCCTGGGTCATTTGCATGACGCGCTCGGGGTCGTTGCCGTAGGTGCGCAGGCCCACCACGGGGTTGTGCCAGTTGTAATAGATGTCGGACACGGGCGCGAAGGACAGGTTGCAGCCGATGGACGCCGCCTCGGCGTTGGCCATTTTGCCCAGGGCGCGGGCGTACTTGACGTCGCCGGTGGCGCCGATCTTCGTCTGCGCGCCGATCATGGTGCCGTCGCCGCAGGCGCCGTTGCCGCCGTTTTCCGTGTTGCAGGCGATGATGAGAGGGATCTTGGAGTTCTCCTGCAAAATGCGGTTTTGCTCCCGCACCTCCGCCGCGCTGGCGGGGTTGTAGCGGATGCCGCCGATGTGATACTTGTCGACGGTCATCTTCAGGTATTCTTCCGCGCGGGAAGAGCCCATGTTGAAGAACAGCTGGCCGATCTTTTCCTCCGTCGTCATGCCGGCGATGGTGTCCTCCACCCATTTGCAGCCCTCGTCGGACAGGTAATAGGGCTTTGCTTTCATGTCGATCATACTCATACTTCCTTTCGGCGCTCAAACGGCGCGAAATATTTGGCACTTTTATTGTAGCATATCAAGCATGAAAAAGGTATGAATAAATCGCCGGGGCGGCAACTATTTGACAAGCCGCCGCCCCGGCATTAAAATAAAAGAAACGATTCGCGGAAGGATGGTGCGGCGATGGAACACTATGCCTGGAAAGCCACGCTCAAAGAAGGGATGCGGGCGGAATACCGCCGCCGGCACGATGAGATCTGGCCGGAGCTGGTCGCCGTGCTCAAGCAGGCCGGTATCTGCAATTATTCCATCTGGAACACCGGGGACGAGCTGTTCGGCTATTATGAGTGCGAGCAGGGCTGCGCCTATGCGGCGCGCGTGCAGGCGGAAAGCCCGGTGGTGGACCGCTGGAACGAATTTATGAAGGACGTCATGGTGATGGAGCCGGACCCCGTCACCGGCGCCCAGCCGCGGCTGACCGAGGTCTTCCGCCTGGAATGACGCGTCCCCATCCCCTTGAAAGGAGGCGGCGCCTTGGCCCATCTTGCATACTGCGGCTTCGACTGCGAAGCCTGCCCGGTGTTCCAGGCCCGTACGTCCCAGCAGCGCGCCGCCCTGGCGGCGCGGTACGGCAGGCAGCCGGAGCAGATCCACTGCGGCGGCTGCCAAAGTGACACCGTGAACCCCGGCTTTTGCAGCGGCTGCATTTTGCGCGCCTGTGCCCGCAGCAAAGGGCTGGCGCACTGTGCCGCCTGCCCCGCTTACCCCTGTCCCGCCGTCCGGCAGGCGCTGCCCGCAGGCACGCCGGGCCGGGTGCGCCTGGACGCGCTGCGCCCGGATGCCAAACAAGGAAAAGAGGAATGAAGGATGCGTTATGATTGGCTGGACACCTTTCTGCTGGAGCAAAAGGGCGTCTCCAAAAACCTGCAGCCGGATTGGAACTGGGTGCGCTATGTGCTGGCGGACAAGCTGTTTGCCGCCGTGTGTCTGGACGGGCAGGGTCGGCCTTATTACATTACCCTGAAGCTGCCGCCCGAGGAGGGCCAGCGCCTGCGGCAGGAATACCCGCAGGATGTACTGCCCGGCTATTACATGAACAAGCTCCACTGGAACTCCGTCAAGCCCGACGGCGCGGTGCCCGACGACGTGCTGCGTCAGGCGTTGACACAGTCCTACCAACTGGTGCTGCACAGCCTCAGTAAGAAAAAACAGGCGGAGCTGCTGGCGGAATGACCGGTCTGTTTTACGATCAGAAGTGTCTTTCTTTTTTCGCAGAAAAGAGAAGGCGCCCGCACACCTGCCCTCCCCAAAATTAAAAAGGCGCGCTGCCAAACAGATGTTTGCCGCGCGCCTTTTTGTGTTCTCTTACCGCAGCGGGACCGTCAGGCGCACCCTGGCGCCGGAGACGGTGTTTTCCAGCGTGAGCGTCCCGCCGTGGCGCCGGGCGGTCTCGCGGGCCTGGCACAGCCCCAGGCCTTGGTGGCCCTCCTTGGGCCGCGCGCCCTCGGTGGTGTACAGCGTGGTGCCCGCCTTCGCCAGGGCCTCGGGAGAAAAGCCGGAGCCCGTGTCCTCCACGGTAAAGGTGAGCAGGCCGTCTGCGGCGCCGGCGGTCAGGCGCACCGTGCCCTGGGACGGCGTAAAGCGCACCGCATTGTCCAGCAGATTCGTCACGGCGCGCAGCAAAGCATCCCGCTGCGCGCAAAAGGGCGGCAGCGCTTCACAGAGCGCCACGAAGGCGATCTGCCGCGGCGCGCAGAGGCCCTCGCCCGCCGCCGTGCAGGCCGCCCAAAAGCCCTCCGGCTCCACGGCCTGCGCTGCCTCTTCCTCCGCCTCGCCCGCCGCCAGGGCCCGCAGCCTGCCCACGTAGTCCAGCGCGTGTTCGGCACTGCGGCGGATGGCCTCCACCCCGGCCTGCTGGCTGTCCGTCAAGGCGTCCTCCGCCAACAGGTCGGCGTTGCCGCTGATGATGGTCAGCGGCGTTTTCAAATCGTGCGTCAGCGCCGCCAGCTCCTCTTCCCGCCGCTGGGCCATGGCCCATTGCCGCCCCAGCGAATCGGCCAGGGTCTGCCGCAGCGTGTCGATGGTGCGCAGCGCGCTGTCCAGCTCCCGCACGCGGGCGGCCCCCACGGGCACGTCCAGCCGCTGCTGGGCCACGGCCTGGCTGGCCGCCGTGATGGCCGCCGCGTCCCGGCGCAAAAGCTGGGTGTAATGGCGGGTGGACAGCGCCGCCACCCCCAAGGCGATCAGTAGCTGCGCCAGCAGCCAGCAGGTCTGGAAATCCGGCAGGCGCTGCTGCCATACGGGGTCGGCGTAGGGCACCGAATAATCGAATTGCAGCATGCACACCTTGCCGTCGGGCAGCAGCGTCCGCTGGTGCTTTTGTCCCCCAAAGAGCCGCAGCTTCTCCCCGCCCGCCAAAAATTTCTCCAGGGCGTCGAGATGACGCGCGTCCATGTTCGTCCGTTCCACCTGGCCCGCCTCGTCCAGCACGGCCCAGCGCAGATAGTGGGGCAGTTCCTCGAGCGCGAGCGTCCCCGCCTCCAGCTGCGGCGCCAGCTGCACCGCCTGCCCTGCCGCCGTGCTGGCCGACAGAACGACCCCCATATTGAGCAGCATGCTGAAGGCCAGCCACGCCGCCGCCAGCACCGCCAGCATCAGGCTGCCGGTGATCACGAGATAGCGCCAGAACAGGCTGTTCAGGCTCACGCCTCTTCGCTTTTCCACTTATACCCGATCCCCCAGACCGTTTCGATGGGCGCTTTGCCCACGGCGCGCAGCTTGGCGCGAATATTTTTGATGTGCTCCGTGACGGCGGATTCATCCCCTGTGCCGTCGAAGCCGAACACCGCCTCGTAGATCTGCTCTTTGGTGAAGGTCTGGCCCGGATGGGACGCCAGATGCTCGCAGATGGCGTACTCGCTTTTGGTCAGCTTGAGCGGGTCCTCCCCGCAGTACACCGCGCGCTCGGTGAAATCGAATTCCAGGCCGCCCCGCCGCATGCGGGTGTGGGGCGTGCGCCGCTCCCGCCGCAGATGGGCCGCCACCCGCGCCCGCAGCTCCGCCACGCGGAAGGGCTTTGCCAGATAGTCGTCGCCGCCCAGGCCGAGGCCTTTCAGCACGTCGGCCTCGGCGGTCTTTGCCGTCAAAAATAAAATGGGACAATCCGCCAGCGTTCGGATGCGGCGGCAGGTCTCGAAGCCATCCTCGCCGGGCATCATCACATCCAGCAGGATGCAGTCCGCCCAGCGGCACAGCGCATCCGTCACCGCCGCCCCGCTTTGGCGCGTCTCCACCTGGTGGCCGTCCCGCTCCAGCGCCGTGCGCAGCAGCGCGCACAGATCCGCATCGTCATCCACCGCCAAAATGTGCGCCATTCCCTCTCACCTCAAGCAAAGACCGTGTACACCAGCCACGAAGCCGCGTACAGCAGGTAAACGTGGGCCGGGTAAAAAACGTAGAACAGCGCTTTCAGGCCCCTGCCCCGCTGTCCATTATAGCACAGCATGGGCACGGCGGCAAAGACGCCCAGCCACTCATAATACATGGTGAACATCTGGCTCCAGTGGAAGTCCGGCATGGACGAAGAGGCGATGTGTCCGATGAAGCAGAAATCATACAAAAATTCAAAGGCGATGAACACGCCCACCTGCACCTTGCGGTTTTTGCGAAACACGTACAGCAGGACGCCCAGCAGGATAAAGGGCGTGCCGCCGTCCAGGATCATCGCCCAGGAGGGCAGCAGGGTGTAGGACAGCAGGCCCAGCACGTTCGAGGCCTGCGGCACTCTGAGCGCCAGCGCGCCCGCCGCAAAGGGCCAGGCGAGGGGCAGCAGGATGGCCAGCGCCCCGCGCACAAATTTTTTGGCCCGCAGCCAGTCCATGCCCTGCCACAGCATCATCAAAATGAGAAAGTTCATCATGATGCCATTGACGGGATAAAACCCGTCGGGCCGCACCAAAACGCCCGCGTACGTCATGAAGAACTGCAGTGCGCCCATGGGCGCCGCAATGGCAAGCACCCGCAAAAAATACCGCTTGCGGTCATGCGTGTGGGTGAAGCCCTCAATGACGCAGAAGAGGAAGATCGGCGCCGCCAAACGCCCCAGCATACTGAACCATTCCGGGATCATCCCCGTAAAGTCGAAAAAGTAGTGGATATGATCCAGCAGCATGAACCCCAATGCCATCAATTTCAGCCCCGTGCCCGTCAAGCCCTTTTGTTTTACCGTTTCCATCAAAGACACTCCTTTCGTTGTGCCTTCATGATAGCGGTACTTTATCAGGAAATTCTAAGGGCCGGTCAAGCGGAGCAAAAATTGTTTTCCACAAAACGGGCGGGGGCTTTATCGGCCCCCGCCCGTCCCGTATCCTTTTAAAAAGTGTTATCCGTTTGCCCCGCCCATTCTTTCATTCTGCGCGCTGTTGTAAACAAGCTCCATCAAAGAGGACAGCTGCCGCTGCATCGATTCCTTGGAAATTTGCTCCCGATGCAGCAGCCACCAGCGCACCCCCTGCAGCAGCGCGCCCTGGATCAGCTGCGCCATCAGTTCGGGGTCCGCAGGAAAGCGGTAACCCGCTTTCTCATCCATTTTCAGTCGCGCCACCAGCTCTTCCGATACCTCCCGCGAGCCGATCTCCTGCAGCAGCATGAACGTACTGCTGGATTCCAGCGAATCGACAAGTCCGGCGTTCTGCTCCATGAACTCCAAGCCGGCGTGGATTAAATGATTATAATAGACGATGGGGTCGTTGGCATCCCCTTGCGCCTCCACCTGAGAAGTGTAGTCATGATAAATCACCTTCACCATAAAGCCGAAAAATTCGTACTTGTCCGCGAAGTGCTTATAGAAGGTGCCGCGGCCCACCAGCGCGCGGTCACACAGCTCGTTGACGGTGATCTCCTCAAACTTTTTCTCGTTCAGCAGCGCCAGAAACGCGCTGCACAAGGCGTTATACGTTTTTTGGATGCGCAGATCCCGTTTTTCTTCCATCATTTTCTCCTGTACGGAAACGCTCTTTGCATTTCTGTCTATTATCGCACAAATGAGCTCTATTTGAGCCTTGACCCCGTGCCTTAGGATGATTATAATCCATAGCAAGACAAATGTCAATTCGGAAGCTATCGAACGTTATCATACATTTGTTCATTAACTGTTCAAGATTGGCCGGACAACGACCGGCCGGAAAGCGAGGCAAGTGATGGAAATGATCCAGGTGGAACACCTGACGAAGGATTACGGGTTTGGCCGCGGCATCTTCGACGTTTCCTTTGACGTACACCAGGGCGAGGTGTTTGGTTTCCTGGGGCCGAACGGCGCGGGCAAAACGACCACCATCCGCCATATTATGGGGTTTTCCCGCCCCCAGGAGGGCGCCATCACCGTGATGGGCAAGGACGGCTGGAAAGAGGCCGCCGCCATCAAACGGCGGCTGGGATATCTGCCGGGCGAGATCGCCTTCCCCGCCAACATGACGGGCACCCAGTTCATCGACTACATGGCCCGGCAGCGCGGCATCACCGACCGCACAAAAACCGAATACCTGCTGGACAAATTTGAGCTGGACCCCGCGGGCGATCTAAAGCGCATGAGCCTGGGCACGAAACGTAAGCTGGCCATCGTGACGGCCTTTATGCACGACCCGGAGCTTTTGGTGCTGGACGAACCCACCAGCGGCCTCGACCCGCTGATGCAGGAGCGCTTCATCGAGTTTGTCCTCGACGAGAAAAAGGCCGGAAAAAGCATTCTGCTCTCCAGCCACATTTTCAGCGAGGTGGACGCCACCTGCGACCGCATCGCCATCATCAAGGACGGCGTGCTGGTGTCCACCATTGTGGCGGACACGCTGCGCCACAACGAAGACAAGGTCTTTAAGGTGGAATTTTCCGACGCGCAGGAATACGAGCGCTTTGTGGCCCAGACGGCCCTGGAGCTGGACGCGAAGCGCCCCCATCACCATCAAGTGAAGATCCGCATCCGGGACGAGGAGATCCACCGTTTTTTTGTGGAGCTGAGCGGCTACAAGCTCAATTTCATCTCCGAGATCAAATTCACCCTGGAGGATTACTTCATGGATTTCTATGACCGCAAAAAGACGGTGGAGCAGGGAAAGGCAGGGATGCAACATGGGCTGCATTGACATCAGCGGGCTGACCAAGGATTACGGCCAGGGCCGCGGCATCTTTGACGTGACGCTCAGCGTGGAGCCAGGGGAGACCTTCGGCTTCGCGGGCATCAACGGCGCGGGCAAAACGACCACCATCCGCCATCTGATGGGCTTTCTCCGCCCGCAGGCCGGCACAGCCGCCATCTGCGGCAAGGACTGTTGGCGGGACGCCGCCGCCGTCAAGCGGCTGGTGGGCTATGTCCCGGGCGAAATCGCTTTCCCCGACGACGGTACGGGCACCATGTTTTTGCAGCGCCAAATGACGATGCTGGGCAAGGGCGACATGGAGGAATGCCGCCGACTGTGCGATATGCTGCAGCTGGACATCTCCGCCAGCCTGAAAAGCATGAGCAAGGGCATGAAGCAAAAGACCGCCCTGGTGGCGGCTTTCATGCAGCGGCCCGACATCCTGATCATGGACGAACCCACCACCGGCTTAGACCCCCTGATGCGGGACGTGTTTCTGGAGCTGCTGGAGGAGCAAAAGGCCCAGGGACACACCGTTTTCATGTCCAGCCACATCTTTGAGGAAATGGAGCGCACCTGTGACCGGGTGGCCCTCATCAAGGACGGGCGCATCGTCACCATCGCCTCCATGGAGGGCATCCGCCATAACAAGAACAAGTCGTTCAAGATCGAGTTCAAGGACGCGGCCAGCTTTGAAACGTTTGTAAAGCTTCCCTATGATCTCAGCAACGTGAAGCCCGACCGCCTGCAATTGACGGTGGAGCTGCACGACGCCGACAGCACCCGCCTGATGGGGGACCTTGCATCGTGCAACGTCTATTTTTTCAAGGAGATCAAGCACTCTCTGGAAGAGTATTTCCACGAGATCTTTAAGGAGGACAGCCAGAATGTTCAGTAAACCGATTTTCAAGCAATGTGTCCGCAGCAACGGCAAGCTGTGGGGGATCTTCACCCTGGTCTCCTGTTTCATGATGTATTTCATCATGTGGAGCTTTGACGCCAGCGCGTTCAGCAATATCGCCAGTGCTGCCACCGGCACCAAATTTGAGGGTGTCGTCGCCAATTTTGCCAGCTTCCTGGGCAGCCTCGAAAGCTACTATGTGATGCTGGCGGTGCTGCTGGGCATGGTGTACGTCATCATCGCCTCCAGCAATTTGATCGTGAGCGAGGTGGACAGCGGTTCCATGGCCTATACGCTGTCCACCCCCATCAGGCGCAGCACGGTGGTGCTCACCAAAATGGTCTACATGGTCGGCTCGGTGGTGCTGATGTTCGCCATCTTGACGGGCGTCGGCCTGGGCTGTGCCGAGCTCACCCAGCACTGCATTTCCGGTTCCGCCATCACCGCTGATGTGAAGGCCGCCGC
>CATXYA010000029.1 GCA_958403605.1 uncultured Oscillospiraceae bacterium | reverse complement strand
GCGGCCTTTGGCCGCAAGCAGACGTCCCTTGCAGGGGTGCTGTTCGCCAAACTGGGCTTTGCCCAGTTCGGACAGCACCGCCTTCCCCCGGTGGGGGAAGGTGTCAGCCGCTTTGCGGCTGACGGATGAGGGGGCGCTCGCCAGCATCCCCCATGCAGCGCGCCACCAGGCCGCCCCTCTTCCCTTTATTCCGCCGCCTGGGTCCGGCGGCGCTCTTCCCAGCACAGAGCCGCCGCGCACACCGCCATGCCGATCACCGCCAGCAGAATGGCCGCCATGCCCGCGTGGATGCCCGCCACCTCGGCCACCGCGCCCGTGATATACGGCATCAGCACCGCGCCCACGCCCGCCATGGGCAGCATCACGCCCATGCTCTCGCTGGACAGCATCTTCCCGGCGCCCGCTACCGCCGTGGGGTTGACGCCCGCGATGGCGAGGCCGAACAGCGCCAGCGCGCCCAGCGCCGCCAGCGGCGTTTTCACAGCCAGCAGCAGCACGTAGGTGGCCGCGCTGGCCGCCGTCATCAGCAGCAGAGCCTTGGGCACGCTGCGGATATGCAGCAAAAAGGCGATGGTGAGGCGCCCGGCCAGCATCGCGCCCCAGATCACCGTCACTGTCAGCTGCCCGGCGGGGCCCGCCAAAATGCCGGTGTCCTTAAAATAGGTCACCATCCAGCCGGTGATGCCGATCTCGGCACTGTTCTGGAAAAACAGCAGCCCCGTCAGCAGCCAGAAGCGGCCCTTTTTTAAAAAGCTCCAATCGCGGCCCGCATGCTGCCCGCCCGCCGCGGGCTGGGGCAGGCGGCCCAGGGCAAAGACGGCCCACAGCAGCGCGCCGCACACCGCCAGGCCCGCCATAGGCGTCCACCACGGGCGGCCCCCCGCTCCCAGCGCCGCGATGAGCACCGGGCAGGCCAGCGAACCCGTCGCAAAACAGGCATGCATCAAATTGAGGCTGCGCGTCTTGTCGGGCGCGGTACCCGCCAGCACGCTGCTCACATTCAGGGTGCTGCCCTTGGCCACGCCCACCAGGGCAAAGGCCACCAGCAGCGCCCAGGGCGAGCGGGCAAACGTCATGATGCCGTAGCCCAGCGCCGCGCCCAGGGACAGTGTGCGGATGGTGGCCGCCAGGCCGATCTTGCCCGGCAGCACCCCCGCCGCCGCCGTGGACAGCAGATGCCCCACGCTCAACGCGGCCAGCAGCGTGCCGCTCCATTGATAATCCAGGCCGCAGTATTCCTGCAGCAGAGCCACCACCACGCCGCCGCTGGAAGCACAGATGCCGTTGAACAGCATGGCGCGGTACGCTTCGCCCGCATAGTGTTTCTGTTCCATCGAATCCCTCCGCTGAAAATTTTACCATATTTATTCGACATTAAAAAGGGAGAATCTTCATTGCACGCATAGATTTTACCGCGAAAGCTGATATAATAGAGGAGGTTATCGTTTATTACAAGGAAAACGGAAGTGTCGTTATGGAGATCATTCTGGTGGGCTGCGGAAAAGTAGGCACCGCGCTGGCGCGTCAGCTCAGCGACGAGGGCCACAGCATCACCGTCATCGATTCAAGCGCGGACAAGATCCAGCGCGTCACCGAGGACCTGGACGTGATGGGCATCGTGGGCAACGGGTCGTCCATCTCCGTGCTCACAGAGGCGGGCATGGAGGCGGCGGACCTGCTGATCGCCGTCACGGGCTCGGACGAGCTGAACCTGCTGTGCTGTATGTTCGCCAAAAAGGCGGGCCACTGCCACGCCATCGCCCGGGTGCGCAACCCAGTCTACAGCCATGAGCTGGATTTCATCAAGCAGCAGCTGGGCATCTCCACCATCATCAACCCCGAGCTGGCCGCGGCACGCGAGATCTCGCGCCTGCTGCGCTTCCCCGCCGCCAGCAAGATCGACACCTTCGCGGGTGGGCGCGTGCGGCTTATCAAATTCGAGCTGAACGAGACTCACGGCCTGGACGGCGTGCCGCTGAAGGATATTCCCGGCCGCATGGGCTGTGACATTTTGGTGTGCGCCGTGGAGCGCGGCCAGGACGTCGTCATCCCGGGCGGCGATTTTGTGCTGCGCAGCGGAGACGTCGTTTCGTTTTTGGCCACGCGGGAAAAGGCGGCGGCGTTCTTTCAAAAGCTGGACCTGCCCACCCGCCCGGTGCGCAGCGCCCTCATCGTGGGTGGCGGTACCATCGGCTACTACCTGGCGAAGGACCTGCTGGCCCACGATATCCGGGTGCGCGTGGTGGAGCAAAACGCCGCGCGCTGCGACGCGCTGGCGGAGATGCTGCCCGGCGCCACCATCCTGCACGGCGACGGCACGGACCGCCAGTTGCTGCTGGCCGAGGGCCTGCCCATGGCCGAGGCCTTTGTGGCCCTCACCAATATGGACGAGGAAAACGTCCTGTTGGCCCTGTTCGCCAAAAAGCACAACAGCCATGCCAAGCTGGCTACCAAGGTGAACCGGCTGGAGTTCGACGATATTTTGGAAGGCCTCGACATCGGCAGCGTCATTTACCCCAAGTATATGACCTGCGATTTCATCGTCCAGTACGTCCGCGCGCTGCAAAACGAGGCGGGCAGCAACATCAAGACGCTGTACCGCATTTTGGATGACCGTGTGGAAGCCCTGGAATTCAACGTACAGGAGCTTTCGGCGGCCACCAGCGCGCCCCTGGCCGAGCTCACGCTCAAGCCCAACCTGCTGGTATGCTGCATCACGCGGGGGGATGCCATCATTATTCCCCGCGGCAGCGACCGCATTCAAGTCGGCGATTCCGTCATCGTGGTCACGCTGGAACACGGCCTGCACGATGTGCGGGATATTGTCGCGTATTGACGGAGGGGCCTTATGAATTTTTCCATGGTCTCTTACCTGCTGGGCTGGATCGTCTTGTGCGAGGGGGCCCTGTTGGTGCTGCCCCTGATCGTGGCGATGCTGTATCTGGAATCTGCCGCGCAGGCTTTTTTGATCACCAGCGCACTGTGTATCGCCATCGGCCTGCTGCTGGTGCGGCGCAAGCCGCAGAACCGCGTCTTTTTCCTGCGGGAGGGCTTTGTCGTCACGGCGCTGGGCTGGATCGTCATCAGCGTGCTGGGCGCGCTGCCCTTCCTCTTCACCGGCTCCATCACCGACCCCATCGCCGCCCTGTTTGAGACGGTGTCCGGCTTCACCACCACCGGCGCCAGCATCTTGGCGAATGTGGAAATTTTGCCGCGCAGCGTTTTGTTCTGGCGCAGCTTCACCCACTGGATCGGCGGCATGGGCGTGCTGGTGTTTCTGCTGACGCTGCTGCCCCTCACCGGCGGCTCCCACGTCAACCTGATGAAGGCCGAAAGCCCCGGGCCGCAGGTGGAAAAGCTAGTGCCCAAGGTGCAGTCCACCGCCAAGATCCTTTATGGCATCTACATGGTGCTGACGGTGCTGGAGATTTTGCTCCTGCTGGCGGGGCGCATGCCCCTGTTCGATGCCGTCACCACGGCCTTCGGCACCGCGGGCACCGGCGGCTTCGGCATCAAAAACGACAGCATGGCCGGCTATTCCATCTATCTGCAGAACGTGGTCACGGTGTTCATGATCCTGTTCGGCGTCAACTTCAACTTCTACTTTTTGCTGCTGCTGCGCAAGTGGAAGCGGGCCTTTGCCATGGAAGAGGTGCGCTGGTATCTGCTGTTCATCGGCGCCGCCATCGTTGTCATCACGGGCAATATCTGGAAGCTCTACGGCAGCCTGGGCATGGCGCTGCAGCACGCCTCGTTCCAGGTGGCGTCCATCATCACCACCACGGGCTTTTCCACCACCGATTTCAACCTCTGGCCCCAGGTGTCAAAGACCATCCTCGTGATGCTCATGTTTTTGGGCGCCTGCGCGGGCAGCACCGGCGGCGGCATCAAGGTCTCGCGCTTCGTCATCCTCTTCAAGACCGTCCGCAAGGAGCTGCGCCATTTCCTGCACCCGCAGAGCGTGGGCAAGATCACCATGGACGGCCGCACCATCCCCCATGAGGTGGTGCGCTCCATCAACGTGTTCATGGTGGCTTACGTGCTGGTGTTCTCGCTCTCCGTCCTCATCGTGGGCTTCGACAACCACGACCTCATCACCAACTTCACCGCCGTGGCCGCCACGCTCAACAACATCGGCCCGGGCCTGGAGCTGGTGGGCCCGGCGCAAAACTTTTCCCTTTTCTCCGACGGCGCCCAGCTGGTGCTCATTTTCGACATGCTGGCAGGCCGCCTGGAACTGTTCCCCCTGCTGCTGCTGTTTCGGAAGGAGACTTGGGAGAGGTTCTGACATTTTATAAGGAACAATAGAAGGCCCTTTCCGATTTTGCTCGGAAAGGGCCTTCTATTTTGTGTTTTTAGTCTCTTTGAAAAAGGTCTCTCGTATATACTTTTTCTTTTACATCATCCAAACTGCTGTCATAGCGGTTAGCAAGAATGGCGTTGGAGACCGCTTTGAAGGCTGCCAAATCGTTGATGACCTCGCTGCCGAAAAACGTATCACCATTTTTCAGCGTCGGTTCATAGACCACCACTGTAGCGCCTTTCGCTTTGATGCGTTTCATCACACCCTGGATGCTGCTTTGGCGGAAGTTGTCGGAATTCGATTTCATGGTCAGCCGATAGACGCCGATCACACATTTCTTTTCCTTTTCTGCTGTCCAATCGCTGTCGGCCCCATAATAATCGGTCATTTCAAGCACCCGGTCAGCGATAAAGTCCTTTCGTGTCCGGTTCGATTCAACGATAGCTTCGATCAGCTTCTCCGGCACGTCATTATAATTCGCTAACAGCTGCTTGGTGTCCTTCGGCAGGCAGTAGCCGCCGTAACCAAAGCTGGGATTGTTGTAATGACTGCCGATACGGGGATCCAGGCAAACGCCGTCGATGATCGCCTGAGTGTCGAGACCTTTCATTTCCGCGTAAGTGTCCAGCTCATTGAAATAACTGACGCGCAGGGCCAAGTATGTATTGGCAAACAATTTGACTGCCTCGGCTTCCGTGAACCCCATGTACAGCGTATCAATGTTTTCTTTGATCGCGCCTTCCTGCAAAAGTCCAGCAAACGTGTGCGCAGCTTCCACCAGGCGCGGATCATTTAAATCTGTGCCGACGATGATGCGGCTGGGATACAGGTTGTCATACAGCGCCTTGCTTTCCCGCAAAAATTCCGGGCTGAACAGGATATTCTTGCTGCCGGTCTTTTCTCGGATATAAGCCGTATAGCCAACAGGAATGGTGGACTTGATGACCATGATCGCATGGGGGTTATTTTCCATCACCAATTGGATCACGGCTTCCACTGCCGAAGTATCAAAATAATTCTTTTTGCTGTCGTAGTTGGTGGGTGCGGCGATCACCACAAAATCCGCATCCGCATAAGCCGCTTTGGCGTCCAGGGTCGCCGTCAGTTCCAAATCTTTTTTCGCGAGATATTTTTCGATATACTCATCCTGAATGGGCGATGCTTTCCGGTTGATCAGTTCCACTTTCTCCGGAACGATGTCGACGGCGGTCACATGGTGGTGCTGCGCCAGCAGCGTAGCAATGGAAAGGCCTACATAGCCAGTGCCGGCTACCGCAATATTTTTCTTTTCTTTCATGATTTTTCTACCTCTGCTCCATATAAAAAGCTTTGTACCACTCCGCAAATTTCCGCAGACCTTGCCGCAAGCTGGTGCTGGGTTTGAAGCCGAAATCGCGCTCCAGAGCAGAGGTGTCAGCATAAGTCACCGGCACATCACCCGGCTGCATAGGGACTAGCTTTTTGTGCGCTTCAAAGTTATAATCCGGCGGCAGGACCCCTGCACGGATGAGTTCCTCCTGCAAAATCGTCACAAAATCCAGCAGGTTTTCTGGCTGGTTGTTGCCGATGTTGTAGATTGCGTAGGGGGGTACAGGCAGGCCGTCTTCTCCTACTTTTTTCTCGGGCGGTTTTTTCATCACGCGCACAACACCTTCGACGATATCATCGATGTAAGTAAAATCGCGCTTGCAGTTCCCGTAGTTGAAGATTTCGATCGTTTCACCTTTCAGCAGCTTATTGGTGAATCCAAAGTAGGCCATGTCCGGGCGCCCTGCCGGGCCATAGACGGTAAAGAATCGCAGGCCTGTAGAGGGAATATTATAGAGCTTTGCATAAGCATGAGCCATCAATTCGTTGGATTTTTTGGTGGCTGCATAGAGGCTGACGGGGTTGTCCACCTTATCATCAGTACTGTAAGGCACCTTTTTATTAGTGCCATACACACTGGAGGAGCTGGCATATACCAGGTGCTCTACGCCAGGTGCCCCCCCATCATAACTGTGGCGGCAAGCCTCTAAAATATTATAAAAACCTATCAGATTTGATTCTACATAGGCATCGGGATTAGTGATACTGTAACGCACGCCGGCCTGGGCTGCTAAATTGACCACGATCTGCGGTTTGTATTGGGCAAAAATAAAGTTGATCAAACCTTTGTTGATTACGTCACCTTTGACAAAGACAAAATTCGGATATTCGCGCAGCTTTTCCAATCTCGATTCTTTGATCCGCACATCGTAATAATCGTTTAGATTATCAAGACCGATTATCTGAATCTTCTTGCTGCTTGACAACAACTGTTTGCACAAATTAGAACCGATAAAACCCGCCGCGCCGGTAACAAAAACGAATTTACAACCAGTTTTTTTATCCATTATCTTCCCCTCATAACAAACTTTTTCAATACCGAACTGATGAGTAATTGAACATTTTCTTTATAAACGATACAATTTATGCAAAGAATAATCACGCCCCAAATGAAGGTTGTTTTTATGGCCAGTATTATCCATAGAAGATATGACTCTCCGCCAAGATGAAATAATGTAGAAAGGCTAAAGGCCAAAACAAATGATACGGTATCTACAAATATTTGTTTTAGAAAATTACAGATAGGCCAGCATAATATATTTTTTGAATTATAAACGGCCATCCATATTGTTTGATATAACATTGCTATAAGTGTACCAATAGCAACTCCTACTAATCCCCACATTTTTACAGTTGCGATTGACACGATAACATTTAGTCCAGCAGCAATTATATAATTGTATTGGGTCTGTCGGTAATGACCGGCAGATAATATCATAATGTTATACGGTAGGCGCAAACAATGAAATCCGTTGGCAAGTGTAATAAGCAGCGCAAATAATGGGACAGTATAATTGGTATCATGTACACCAGCAGTATAAATGCAAACAAAGGGCAGAATCAACGATGCTGTACAACCAAAAATGAATGTAGTGCCAGTGTGAATATACCATTCAATACGACCAAAAAATTGGTTTAGTTCAGCAATTTCTTGTTTCGCCCACAACTCACCCGTAAGTGCTTGAATGCCATTGGTCATTGACATAAACAATGATTTTACGCCGTATACAACCAAATAATAAACAGAATAAATTGATACATCTGCCAATGTAGCAAACAAGGTTAACACTACATTGTCTGTCCCATCTAAAACGACAGCTGCAATATGCTGTGCAACACCATTCCATTTTTGCTGTATCGGTTCAGAACTATACTTGACATGTCTATCTATTTGATAATGGTTATTAACATAAATGCGCAATATAAACGGTCTGACCAAATAAATAAGAGATGTGACCAGTTTAACTAATTGGATTGGAGCGCCTTGTAGGATTAAAACAGCACTTGCAATAGTATTTACAACTAATGTAATAGTTTGAGCATTGTACTGGATGTAACCTCTTTGATCGGCGGAAAGAAGAAGTCTTTCTGTCACGCCAAAATAGTACTGGGCAAAAGAACTAATCGACATTGCAGCAATTAATGTAGCGGTATACAATATATCAAAATCATTTTTTACAACTAGCGGGTAAATAATGATTAGAAAGAAACCATACACCAGAAGAATCACCGCCAATCGGCGAAAAAATTTTTCTGCCGAAGCCATAATCTTACTGATTAATAAAACATCGTTATCTGCTAGTGGTTTATAGAATGAAGATTGTACAACTGCTCCAACACCAAGTTCTAGAAATGCAATCAGTGACAAAAATTGCGTTATAGATGCGACTAGACCATTTACTTCCGAACCATAATAAAAAAGTAACAGCTTTGGAGTTATAAAACCACAAATAATTGTAGACATTTGAAATAATAACGATGAAATTGTGTTTATCCGAAGCTTGGTCTTTCTTGATTCTATATTCATGTTCTATCTGATGTTGCCCTCCACAAAATTTTTCATTATTAAACACGATGTCGTATTATAGAATAGGACTACAAGGAAGCTCTAGCCAGTTTCCCAATTTGTATTCCCATTCTTCAGGGGATAACTTACCAAATCCACCATCATCAAAGAATGTCATTTCACCAAAATAAATAACATCAGCAATCACGTACAAATCCACTCTGACATGTGGAATTCCTTTACTAATTTTTTCGGCGAATTGAAACAATTCCTCAAATTTTTCAGGCTTTGTCGGTTCACTCTTGGATCTAGGTTTTCCCCAGTTCAAATCCAACCATGTGCCAGAACGATCAAAGTAGTCAAAGTGCGTTTGTTCTTTAGAAAATCGTCCTGTGGCAATCATCATAAGTTTTGCTTTACCATTAAAACAATAAATCTTATAATCGGTAAGTTCATCTTCTTCCACACCGAGTTGAGAATTTGACATATATTTTTCTGCAATTATCCTTGGCTTTATATTTTTATATGGCCATTCTCTTCCCCAACTATAATAGTCTTTTTTTAAAGATGCTGACAGTGTTTGCTTTGCCGTGGCAATGTTCAGTTTTGACTTATCTGTACAAATAACGAGTCCTCCTGAATCATGTGTGCATTTAAGCACAAATCTCTGTGGTAATTTATTAAAATCAATATCATCAAATTTATCCCATACTCCAAGTGTAGGAATAATATGTTCCTCCCCAATTAATGGTTTTATATATTCTTTTACTTCATATTTATCGACGAGAATCGTGTATAAATTAACTCTATTATATAATTTAAGCCACTGCAGCTTTTCATTAAAAGTACTAGGATTTTTTAAATTTAGCGTTTTCCCCGTGAGGGCACAGTATATCAATTTCACATATATTCTGTCTGGTATCCTGTTAGAGAGATGCAGTATCCGCAATATTTTGAGTAATCCCTTACTCATCATTTGGTTCATTCATTATCTTCCTCCTCACACGCACTTTCCCTACTACCGTGATATGCCACTTGAAAATGGTGGTCTTCCCTAATGTTTTCCCCCAACGAGCCAATCGCATCCATAGTCAAATCTTCTTTCCAAACTACATAGGGTAGGGCCAGTTGATCTCGACCACTTTTCCATTTATAAAACTCTTTCCACCATTCGTTTAGAAGATATACCCCATTTTCATTATTTAAATCTACCATAATGATTGTTGCTTCTTTAAGCCCAAAATTGTATGGCATTCCCTCTTTTTTGTAAGAGTCAATTTGTTTTGCAATTTTCGTGCTATTTCCTTTGCCCAAATAAATGCACGTCTGCGCTTCTCTGTATAAACACTCTCGATACGGGTGATCAAACATCGAAATGCCGACAGCCGTATTTATTGATTCTATGAAACTATCAAGGCTAGTTAGAATTCGTACATTTCCATCTACATAGCAAGAATAGTCTGTATTAAAAAACTCTTGAGGATGGAATTTGATATAGCGATTAACTTCTGTGGGAGAGTAGTTTGACATAATATCACGGGGAATCTTATGAATTTCCCAACCATTACACTGCAAATCCAATTGGTCAGTAAACAAAATATATCGATAGTTTTTAAATCGTAATAATGGACTATTGGGAGCATCATATTTTCCTACTATGCACGTATATACCGTAACACTATATATTGCGCTCATATTATTTATCACATTCTCTATTGATCTCTCTATCATTATATTTTTAGCCTTATCAATATACTTTTTTGTTACTACTTGATTCTTTTTTCGCGTCTTTATCATTTTAATGATTTTTACAATGTTCAAAGTCCTTATGTCTTGTATAAATCTTAACATCTTTTTCCCCAAACAATATTCTCTTGAATTCAACAAGGTTGTATACTCTTTATTAAGTTGCTTCACGGCTTGCTCTACTACTAAAAGCTCTGCTTTTTCCATATACACAGCTCCTTTAACAGAAAATATTGATATAATGCTTTTAATGAG
>CATXYA010000028.1 GCA_958403605.1 uncultured Oscillospiraceae bacterium | reverse complement strand
AGGCGTACAGCTCCAGCGCCGTGTAGCGCTGCCAGTCGGTGTAATCGAACCCGCCGCCGGATTGGAGCCACAACACGGGATAACGGTAGCCCGCCGGGCGGTCGGCCAGCGAGTGGCCCCAGGTATTTTCAGGGATGATGACATTGACGCCGACCTTCATTTTCAGCACTTCGGAAAAATAGTACAATCTGAAATTCGCCATAAATATTTTCACTCCTTACAAAAGGGCCCGGCGTTTCAGGGGCAAAAGCCTGTCGAGGCTCAGCTGCAGATAGCGGTCCCAAAGCCGGAAGTCGTGGTCATACCCCTGGGCGCAGAGATAGGTGACGTCCATGTCCAGCGCCTGCATGGCGGCCACGTCGTCCTCCACGCGCCCGCGGATGAATTCTTCACTGCCGCAGACCACGAGGAACCGGGCTTCCGGGTCCCCCGCCGCCCGGTGCCGCAGCACCTGGGCGCGCAGGTCGGCGGCGCTGCCCGGCACGTCCGCGCCTGTGCCGAAGGTCTGGTTATACAGGGGGAAGCAATTTTTGAAATGATCGCCCTCCAACTCGGCGGCCAGGGTCTCGGGGCACAGGGTCATGCCGATGCCGCCGGAGATATCCACACAGGCGGCGTACCGGTCCGGCCGGGCGATGGCCGCGCCCAGCGCCGCGTTGCCCCCCATGGCATACCCCATGATGAAGTTGTCCTCCCGCGCCGGGGACGACGCGAACAGGGATTGGACCACCGTGGGCAGCTCCTCCGTCAGGAAGGTCTGGTAGGCGACGCCGTACCGGGTGTCGGCGCCGAAGCTGTTGGCGATATTGGGCGTGACCAGCATGACATGGTTGCGCTGCGCCGCTTCCTCCACGTTGCTGTAGCGGTATGTCAGCGTGTCGTCGTCGCCGCCGCCGTGCAGCAGATAGACGGTCTGGAACTTCATGCCCTGCCGGTACACCGCTTTTTCCGCGCCCGCCGGGCCCCGGTGCGCGCGGTTCGCCAGTTTTTCGCTGGGCGCGCAGCGGTAGCTGTCGGTGGGATAGGCGATGGACACGTCCACATACCGCCCCAGGATCTCGCTTCGGTAATTGAACCTCATGATGCCCATAAGGGACCTCCTGCCGTTTTTTGGCGTGCAGCCGTTTTTTACAGTTCCATGGCCTCGTAGGCCAGATCGCGGATGGTGGGGTGGATCTCGCTGTAGGCCTCCAGCATACCCAGGATCTCGTGGGTGTAAAACATACTGATATGGTGGATGGGGTCCACCATCGCAAACGCGCCCGCCGCGCCGTCCCATCCAAATTCCTCCACAGGGCTTTTGGAGCTGGCGCCGTCCAGCAGCGTGCGGACGCCCAGGCCATAGCCGTAGCCCACCTTGCCGCTTTTGGCAAAATCCGCCAGCTGCGTTTCCGTCAGCCAATTGCGGCTCATGAGCGCGATGGACTGCGGCGTGAGGATCCGCCGTCCCGTACCGCCCACGCCGCCGTTGGCCAGCGCCTCCAGCACCTTGCTGTACTCGTCCACCGTGGTGCACAGCCCCGCGCCGCCGCTTTCATAGCAGGGGGTGATGCGAAAGCGCATGCTTTTGTCCGGGCGGATGCAGTCGGTGTCCCAGTCCTTGGCGTATTGGGCGGAGAGGCGGTGCTGTTCGCCCGCGGGGACCTGGTAAAACATCTCGGTGATGCCCAGCGGCTCGAACACGTTCTTTTTCATGTACGCGCCGAAGGTCATGCCCGTCACGACCTCCACGACGGCCGCCAGCACGTCGTGCCCCAGCCCGTAGGAATACCGGGTGCCCGGCTCGCACAGCAGCGGCATGTCCGCCATGGCCGCCACCACCTGGCGGGTGGACGCTTTGCCGCCCGTCTGCGCCACTACCTGGCGGATGGGCTGTGCCTCCACGTCATAGCTCAGGCCGGCGGTCATGGACATCAGGTCGTGGATGAGCATTTTGTTTTTGGCCGGGACCAGCCGGGAATCGGCGGTGGGCCACGCGAAGGGGAATTCGCCCAGCTTGAAATCGGGGGCGTACTGCATGGAGGCGAACTCGGGCAGGTAGCGCGCCAGCTCGTCCTGCAGGCCCAGCTGCCCCCGCTCCACCAGCTGCATCACGGCGGTCATGGTGACGACCTTGGTGGCGGAGTAAATGTCGTACAGGTCGCGCTGTGACACCGGCACCGTGCCGCCGTAGTCGCTGTGGCCCAGCATACAGCGGTAGACGGTCTCGTGCTCCCGCATGATCTTCATGTCCAGCCCGCGCACGCCGTACCGTTCTTCCAGGGTGCGCAGATAGGCGGTCAGCCGCGAAAAATCCATGGATATCCTCTCTTTTCCTTTCATTCGTGGGGCAGCTCTTCGTACTCCATATAGCGAAAATGCGCGGGGAAGGCCCTGCCGTACAAGATCTCGCGCAGCACGTCCGCCATATTGGCCGAGAGCGCGCTGAAATGATCGGTGACATAGGCCACGCCGCCGCATTCCGACACCTGGAGGCCCAGCAGATAGCGGCTGAACCATTCGATACTGACCAGCAGCTGGCCGCCGCGGTGCAGCGCCTCGCAGTACATGCTGCGCACGTCGCCGTCGATGACACAGCCGATGCTGCCCCGGGCAAACTGCACGCGCCGCCCGTCTTGGAGCACCAGCACGGCCGTCAGCGTGTCCTCGCCGGGAAGATACTGCGCGCCGCAGACCTGCGCCAGGAAGCTGAGCGGCACGCACAGATATTCGCCGCGCACCTTCTGCCCGCCGTCGAGGCCGTGGTATTTGAGCTTCTGCCATTTGACGGCGGGCACCGCCAGGGGGACGGTCTCGTTGTGGAACCACGCCTGGCCGGCGCCGTCCGCGGCGGCGAAAGCGTAGGCGTCGCTCGTGCGGGGAAGGCGCGTTTCCGTCTTTGTGACGGCGCCGCCGGGCTCCCGCCGCAGGCCGGAGAAAAAGTAGTCCCAATACAGGAAGGCCTCGTCGAACGTCTGGCCGTGGTCGCGGTTTTTGATGTCGTGGTACACCAGGTCGGCCTTCGCCCCGGTGTAGAAAGCGAAATTGTTTTCGCCGACGATGCTGATCCGGGGCAGCTTTTCACACCCGTTCAGCGCCATCCAGTAAAAGCGGTTGAACCGGTTGAGCAGCGGTTCCCCGTAGGGGCGGCCGGGCGGGGTGCCGTTTTTTTCCGGCCTCGCCTGCCACACGGGAAGGTGCCCGGCCACATTTTTCAGCGCGCCGCCGTCGGTGAACAGCATATCCAGCTGCGTGGGCCCGCCGGAGCCCGCGGCCCCGGCCAGCATGCCGCCGTAATAACGGCAGAACTGCGCCGTCATCAGGTTGCCCGCGGACATGCCCTGCATGAAAATGCGCCCTTCGTCGATGTTGTACTTCTCCCGCATTTTTTCGATCAGCGCCTTAAGGAAGTTGAGATCGTGGTTTTCCCGGTAGTCCTCGGGCACCGGCGCCAGGTCCAGCCCGGCAAAAAAGGGCGGCGTGGGGCCGCTGAACATCCCCTCCACCTGCCAGATGCGCGCCTGGTGGGCGTCCGGGAACACGCAGAGGAAGCCCTCCCGGTCGGCCAGCAGCGTCCAGGAGGTGTAGACGGCCTGGCCCCAGCCCGTCATCAGGCCCCCGTGCAAAGACACCACCAGCGGCACCTTCCGGCTGCCGTCATAGCCCGCGGGCACATACTCGTACCAGGTGTCGGCCCTGCCGTCGGGCGTCAGCGCGCCGTGGAGCTCCCGCAAACGTTCCGGGTAGGGCTGGGAATTGTTGCCGTTTTCATTGACCACGATGTCGCTGCCCTTGAGGCGCTCCGGCAGATAGTCGCGGTTGTCGTCATCCGGCGTGCCCGGGCGCAGAAAGATCTCGCTCATGTTTGCCTCCCTCTCCCTCAAAACGGGTTGCCGCCCTTTTCTTCCAGGCCGAAGAAATCCAGCGCCTCCTGGATGGCAAGGTCCCAGAAGCGCCATTCGTGCCGGTAGCCGGGCCGCGTGAACCAGTGGGCGTTCAGGCCGACCGCTTCGGCGTGGGCGCGGAACTCGCAGAACAGTCCGTACAACAGGGCGTCCTCCTCGCCGCAGGCGAACATCAGTCGCGGCAGCACGCCGGTGCCGGCCTTTTCGTCCAGGATGGCCCAGACGTTTTCGTTGGAGGCGCGGAAGGCTTCCAGCCCGCCCGCGTTCAGCAGGGTGGTGCGGGTGCGCGCATCGTCCGTGTTCAGCATGGGGCAGGGATCGCCCGGCCCCATGCGGGACAGGTCCATGGGGGCCGCGGACAGCACGGCGGCCGCGGCGAATTTTTCAGGGTGGTTGACCGCATATTTGACGGCGCCCCTGCCGCCCATGGAGAGCCCGGCGATGAAGTTGTCCTCCCTTTTGGGGGAGACGGGCAGCCAGCCGTAGACAAGGGGCATCAGTTCTTCCGTCAGATGATCGTACATGTCATAGCCCAGCATAAAGTCCTTCCAATTGGAGTAATTGGAGTTGAGCGCGCTGGGCATCACCACCACCAGGTCCCGTTCGGCGGCGTAGAGCTCGATGTTGGTTTTGCGCACCCAGTCCGTGTAGTCGCCGTAGGTGCCGTGCAGCAGCCAGAGGACCTTGTATTTTCTGCCGCTGCCGTAAAAATCCTGCGGGGTGATGCCGCGCGGCTTGTCGGGCAGGATGACGGACACCTGGGTGTTGTTGTTCAGATACTGGCTTTCATAGGTATAGGTGAGAATTGACATGGCGGTTTCCTCTCTTTCAGTCGAGCATCCCGTAGGCCGCGGCGCGGACGCGGGGATGGTAATAGCGCTCCCGGTTCGGCACCAGGTTGTGCATGTAGACGATGGCGGCCTGCTCTGCGGGGTCGGCCTCGCACCAGGCGCCGAAGCCGCCCGTCCAGCCGAAAGCGCCCGGCGAGCCGTTGACACCGCCCCCGGCCCGGTCCAGCAGGGTGCGCACGCCGTACCCATAGCCGTAGCCCGCCTCGTAGGGGTTTTGATAATCCTCCATCTGCCGGGGCGTCAGCACGTTGGCGCGCATCAGGTCGATGGTCTTGCGACCGAGGATGCGCCGCCCCCGGAACGTCCCGCCGCAGGCCAGCATCTGCATCAGGTGGCTGTAATCCTCCACCGTGGAAAACAGCCTGGCCCAGCCCGCCTCGTGCGCTTCGCCCGGCAGGAAGGTGTTTTCAAAGTCCAGCCGGGTGGGCGTGAGGGCGTTCTTTTCGTCTATGGCGTACAGCTTCACCATGCGGTCCTCGATATCGCCGAAGAAGTGGGCGCGGGTGTCGTCCATCTCCAGCGGTTCAAACAGCATTTCCCGCAGCGCGTCGTCCACGCTTTTTCCCGTGACCGCCTCCACCAGGGCGCAGGTCAATTCGCTGGCAAAGCCGTACAGCCAATGGGTGCCCGGCTCGAAGGCCAGCGGCACCCCGGCCATGGCCCGCACGTGCTCGCGGTTGGTGTAATGGCCCTTTTCCCACAGGGGCTCCATCGCTTTTGCCATTGCCCGCAGGGTGACGTCGTCCGTCTCCACGGGGGCGTTGCAGTACGGCAGCCCGCAGCGCATGGTGAGGATGTCCCGGATGAGGATGGGGCGGCTGGTCTTTACGATGTCGATGCTGCCGCCGGGCCTGCGCACCACCTTATGGCTCTCCCGGTACTCGGGCAGGAACTCGTACAGCGGGTCGCTCAGCAGAAATTTTCCCTGTTCGTACAGCATCATGGCCGCGGTATACAGGGGCAGCTTGGAGGTGGACGCCTGCCGGAAGACGGACCGCGGCGTCACCGGCGCGCCTTTCTCCAGATCGGCGGCGCCGAAATATCCCTCGTAAACGGTCTCGCCCCGGCGGGTGATCTTCAGCCCGCAGCCGGGCAGCCCGCCGTCCACAAAGCTTTGCAGCAGGGCGTCCATATCCTTTGCACTCGACATCATGCGCTTCCTTTCTTTTCCCTTATACTTCCTGCCGGAAGCACACGGCCGTCCCGGCGCCCGTGCGCTCCGTGATGCAAAAGCTCTTGTCCCGGAAATCGGCCTCCAGCACCGCGGCATGGCCGCCGTTGGTCCAGGTGATGGCCAGTGTTCCCTCTTCTTTGCCCCGCGCCGCCCGCACTTCGCCGTCAAAGGCCGCGCAGGTGTTGCGGAACCGCAGCAGCGCCAGCAGCCTGTCCACCACGGGCTTTTTTACCGCCGCGCGGATCTCCGCCTCCGGGAAGGAATGGCGGTTGACCGTGCGTGGGTCGCTGTTGTTTTTGACGCCTTCCAGGTCGTTTGCGCCCGCCAGCAGGCCCACGTAATAGATCTGGGGGATGCCGGGGGCGAAAAGCTGCACCGCCCGCGCCAGCAGGTAGGCCCGGTTGTCACAGCCGAGGGCGGAATAGTAGGTGGTCATCATCTGATAGCGCTGTACGGGCTTGCCGGGCACACGCACCACCGTGGGGAATGGAATATAGGGCTTCACGTCCTGGGTCAGGCGGTCTACCGCGCGCTGCGTGGCGTCGATCTCCTCCTCGGTGAGCCGCCCCGCCACGTCCACCAGGCCGATGCCGTCGTGCGTGTCCAGCGTGGTGAACTGCTTGCGGGGACAAATATCCAGCCAGTGGAGCAGACGGTCCGTCCTGCCGAAATGCAGGCCGTGCAGCAGCAGCGCCGGGAGCGCGAAATCGTACACCCAGTAGCCTTTTTCCGCCATTTTCATCTGCACCGTATAATTCTCGTGGATCTCCGGCAGCATCTCCGTGCCGGCCTGCCGCAGCGGCGCCATGGCGATCTCCAAAACCTTCCAGATATCCGGCTCGACAAAAAAGCAGGAAGTCCCCGGGCGTTTGGACGCATAGGCAAACGCATCGAACCGGATCAGGGGCACGTGCCGGGAAAGCAGGCCCAAGTTGCGCGCAAAGTAGTCCTGCGTCGGCTTGGCATAGGGGTCGATATCCACTTGTTCCGAAAAAAAGGTGTTCCACAGCTTCACCGTTTTGCCGTCGTTCCGGACAAAAGCAAGGTGGGGGCCGCCCTCCTTGCGGCGGTACAGGGCGGCGAGCTGGGCTTGCGTGGGCTCCCCCTGCGGCCAGAACCGGTCCCAGTGGAGGAACATGTCCCGGTAGGGGGACGCGTCGCCGTTCTTCATGTAATCCTGAAATTCCCGGCTGCGGATGGAGACATGGTTGAGCATGAAATCCGCCATCAGGTAGTACCGCTGCCCCAGCCGGTCGATGTCCTGCCAGGTGCCGAAGGCGGGGTCCACCCGGTCGTACTCGATCACCGCGAAGCCCCGGTCGCCGGAGGAGGGGAAAAAGGGCAGCACGTGGACGCCGCCAAACGCGCCGGGGAAATATTCCTCCAGCACCCGGTCCAGCTGCCGGAGGCCGCCGCCCAGGGTGTCGGCGTAAGTGATGAGCATGGCTTTATTCTCGATGCGTTTCATGCGGCCCTCCTCACCCGTTGCACAGCCAGCGCAGGCCGGCTTCAAAGAGCGCCTCTTCGCCGGCGCCCGTGCAGACGGCGGCCTTCAGCCGCCGGGCGAGTGCCATGCTCTCCTCTGCGCCGTCAAACGCCTCTTCGCACCCCAAAAACACCGCTTTGGGGGCGGGGCTTTCCGGGCAAAGGAGGTCATAGCCGCTGCCGCGCACGGCGCGCAGGTCTCCAAAGACGGCCTCCAGGTTCGGCACTGTCAGATGGGGGGTGTCCGCGCCGTCCGCGGCGGCCTCGCACAGGGAGGCCGCGTCCAGGCGGGCGTTCACCAGCATGCACTTTGCAAACGCAGCGGGATGGCGGGCGGCGTTCCAGTACGCGCCGTACGCGCCGCCGCCGCGCCCGCCGACAAACTGCCGCTCCGCGTCCAGCGGGAAGAGATGGCGGCAGATGCCGGGCAGCTCCCGGGTGACGAAATCGCCGTATTTGCCGCCCCAGGGCAGATCCATGCCGAAAGAGTGCATCACCGCCGGGCAGACCACGAAAAGCCCCAGCTCATTGACCAGCGCCTCCAGATTTTTCACCGTGCGGATGTCGGTGTCGTTGCCGCCGATGTCATGGAGGAAATACAGCGCGGGATAGGCCCGGTCCTCCGGGGCAGGCTGGTCGGGAAAGACCACCGTCGCGGAAAAGCTTCCGCTGAGGGTCGTGGAAAGTGCGTTCAGTTCCAATACCGCCATCTTATTGATCCTCCATGATGTAGTCGCTGTGGAGCGGGATCCAGTTGAGGAAGGCCTCCACGTGCCGGTTGCAGTACACCCAGTCGTGCTTGCCGTGGTCGCGCACATCATACACGTCCACGCCCAGCTGTTTCAGATAATCCATGACCGCGTAGCCGTCCTGCGCGCCGGGGTCCTCATCGCCCACGGCCAGGTAGAATTTGGGCAGGTCGGCGCCCTCCCGCACGCGCTTTTCCAGCAGATACAGGTTGTCGTCCGGCGTGTTGCGCCGCTTGGCGGCGGAGCCGAAGGACGCCCACAGCGTGCCGAACTGCGGCTCGCAGAAGTCGTCGCGCAGGCAGGGCTGGCCCAGTTTTTCCTCCGGCGGCACCGCCGTGCGGGGGATGATGCCCACGGGGCCGGAAAAGTTGCCGCAGGCGGCGAACATCTCCGGCTGCTGCAGCGCAAATTTGAACGCGCCGTATCCCCCCATGGAAAAGCCCGCCACGAAATTGTCCTCCCGCTTGCGGGAGAGCGGGAACGCCCGGCGCAGGTATGCGGGCAGCTCACAGGAGATCTGGTCCCACCAGCGGTAATCGCCCTCGGCGGTGTTCACATACGCACAGTAAGAGATACCGGGCAGGACCACGGCGATGCCGTGCTTGGCCGCGTACAATTCCAGCGCGGTATAGCGCAGCCAGTCCGTGTGGTCGAAGCCGCCGCCGCACAGCAGCCACAGCGTGGGATAGCGGTAATCCGCGGGCCGGGACGCCAGCGAGTAGCCCCATTTGTTTTCGGGGATGATGACGCAGACGCCCATCTTCTGGCGCATCGCCTGCGAGTAATAGTCGATCTTGCACAGTGCCATCGTTGAATCTCCTTTTCCGGCTCAGCCCTTGACGGAGCCGAGCGTGATGCCCTTGACGAAATATTTCTGAAAAAACGGATACGCGATGAGCAGCGGCAGCACGGCGATGACGGCAATGGCCATGCGCACGCCGATGTTGGGGATGTCCGCGGCGTTGAGCATGCCCGTCATGTGGGACTGCAGGAAGGTCGCCTTGTTCATCACGTCGTTGAGGTAATTCTGAATGCCGTACAGGTCGGTGCGGGTGGTGAGGAAATAGATGCCGTTGGTCCAGTTGTTCCAGTAAGCGATGAGCGTCATCAGGCTGACGGTGGCAATGATGGGCTTGCTCATGGGCACGACGATCCGCGTCAGGCATTTCGTCTCGCTGGCGCCGTCGATCTTGGCTGCCTCGATGACCTCGTTGGGGATGCTGGAGGTAAAATAGGTGCGCATCATAATGACGAGAAAGGGGTTGAACAGCAGATAGGGGATGATCATCCCCCACAAGGTATCCTTGACATTGACAAGGTTGGTGTACACCAAGTAGGTGGGCACCAGGCCGCCGTTGAACAGCATGGGGAAAAACAGCAGCAGTGAAAAGACGTTGCGCCCGGGCAGATCCCTGCGGGAGAGCGGGTAGGCGAACAGCACCGTCATCACCACGTTGGCGGTGACGCCCACCGCGGCGATGACGACGCTCATAAGATACGCCCTGCCGATGGAGCCGCGCGCGCCCCACAGGTATTCGTAGGCGGCGGTGCTCCATTCTTGGGGCAGCAGGGAATAGCCGTTTTGCACCAGGGTGGTCTCCGCCGTAAAGGAGCTGGCGATCAGGAGCCAAAACGGGGCCAGGCAGGCCAAGACCAGGAAGGCCAGCAGGGCGTTGAAGAAAAAGCTGTATGCTTTATTGTTGTTGATCATTCTTTTCCACCTCCATTAAAACAGCGCGCTTTCTTTGTCGATCTTGGAAACCAGCGTGTTTGCGGTAAATACTAGAATAAAGCCCAGGATGGACTGCAGAAAGCCCGCCGCGGAAGACCGGCCCACGTCGTTGAGCTCCAGCAGCGCGCGGTAGACAAAGGTGTCGATGGTCTGGGTGGTGGAATAGAGCAGGCCGCTGTGCTGGGGGATTTGATAGAACAGGCCGAAATCGGAAAAGCAGATGCGGCCGACCGCCAGCAGGACCAGCGTGATGATGGTGAACTTCAAACCCGGCAGCGTGACGTAGCGGATCTGCTGCCACGCGGAAGCGCCGTCCATGACGGCCGCCTCGTAAAGGGACTTGTCGATGCTGATGACCGTGGAATAGTAGAGGATGGCATTGTAGCCGAACGAC
>CATXYA010000027.1 GCA_958403605.1 uncultured Oscillospiraceae bacterium | reverse complement strand
GCACAAAGCGCACTGCCAGCGGCAGACCTTCCGCAGTCAGCAGTCGTGTGGGGCCGCACTCCCCATCCACAGTGATGATGGGATCCCGCTCTCCCAGCGCGGTGACGGCGACCTGTTTTGCCTGATGATAGCTCATGACGTCCTGCAGCTCCGGGATGACCTCGCCCGCGCAGACGTGCTTGCCCTCTTTGTATTTTGCCAGTACTCCCACGATGCGCAGGCGGCTCATCTTCTTCACCAGCACCACTTCCAGCGTGCCGTCCTGCAAACTGGCCGTCGGCGCCGCGCAGTATCCGCCGCCGTAGTATCCGCCATTGCAAAGGGTGACGATGAGGTAGTCATCCTCAAACACCTCTCCGTCCAGCTCCACCCGCAGACGGTTGCCCAATTTGTGGCACATGCACTCCACGATGGACAGATTGTACGCCATGCTGCCGCCGCACAGCGGCAGGCGGCGGAATTTGGGGATGCCGTAGGCCACCTCCGCGTCCACCCCGGCGGAGCTGATGGCCGCGCACAGGCCGTGGTTCGTCTTCATCAGGTCGATGGGCACCGATGCGCCCCGGATCAGGTCCTCCAGATCCAAGAAATCCTCCGCCGCTCCAAAGTTGCGCACAAAGTCATTGCCGGAGCCGCAGGGCACGCTGGCGACCTCCGCCGCGGGGTTGCCGGACTGATACGCGCCGGTCAGCACTTCATTGAGCGTGCCGTCCCCGCCCACGGCATAAAAGCGGATGGGGCCCTCCTGCGCTGCGGCCAGGGTGCGGCACAGCTCTATGGCGTGGCCCTTTTCTTTGGTGCGCAGCACGCGGTATTCGGCCCCCGCCGCCTTCCCCGCCCGCGCCAGCTGCAATTCCAGCGCCATGCCGGGGTCTTTTTTGCCCGCCACCGGGTTCACAATAAAAATATGCTCCATCTGTTCCGCCCTCCCGCACCGATTCATAATCCCGCCGTCCGCGGGTAAAATAAACAAAAATAGAAAAAGGAAGATGCCACTTGGAACTGCTCCACATCGTTTACACCAGCGTGCTCTCCATCGTTGCGTTGTTTTTGCTGGACAAATTGCAGGGCAACCGGCAGCTGAGCCAGCTCAGCATGTTCGACTATATCAACGGGATCACCATCGGCTCCATTGCCGCCGAGCTGGCCACCAGCCTGGAGGACGATTATCTGAAACCCCTGCTGGCAATGGTGCTGTACGGCCTGGCGGCAGCCCTCATCAGCCTGCTGAAGCGCAAATCCATGGTCCTGCGCAAATTCTTCAACGGCAAGCCCATCGTCCTTTATGAGCACGGGAAAATCTATGAAAAGAACCTGGCGACGGCCCGGCTGGACATCAACGAATTTCTCACGCAATGCCGCGTCGCGGGATATTTCGATCTGTCGCAGGTGGATACCGCCATCATGGAGACCAACGGGCAGGTCAGCTTTCTGCCGCTGCCCGCCAACCGGCCCGTCACCCCGGAGGACCTGCAGCTGGCGGTGGACGAGGAAAAGCCCTGCGTCAGCGTGATCCTGGACGGGCACGTCATGGCGGAGAACCTGAAGTACACCGGCAACGACGACGTCTGGCTGCAAAAGCAGCTGGCATCGCAGCACTACAAGGTCTCCGAGGTCTTTTTTGCCACCTGCAACGCTCAAAACGAGCTCACGGTCTATCCCAAGACCGGTGAGAAGATCGTGCATGAAATGTTCGAATAGGCTCGAATCAATTTTACACGTCTTTTATCAAATATGCAAGAAAAAGCCCGGACATGCGTCCGGGCTTTGATGCTTTCAGGAAAGAAAAACTTATTTGTTGCCGAAGTAACGGGCCAGCAGGCCGGCAAACGCTTTGCCGTGGCGGGCTTCGTAGCGGGCCATCTCGTGCACAGTGTCATGGATGGCGTCCAGGCCCTGCTCTTTGGCCTTTTTCGCCAGCTCCACCTTGCCGGCAGTGGCGCCGTTTTCGGCTTCCACACGCATCTCCAGGTTCTTCTTGGTGGAATCCGTCACTACTTCGCCCAGCAGCTCGGCAAATTTGGCGGCGTGCTCGGCCTCTTCATAGGCGGCCTTCTCCCAATACAGGCCGATCTCGGGATAACCCTCGCGGTGGGCCACACGGGACATCGCCAGATACATGCCGACCTCAGAGCACTCGCCGTTGAAGTTCTCGCGCAGTCCCTGGATGATCTCGGGGTCAACGCCCTGCGCCACGCCGACAACGTGCTCGGCAGCCCAGGACATATCGCCGCTCTGCTCCACGAATTTGGAAGCGGGGGCCTTGCAGACCGGGCAGAACTCGGGAGCGGCTTCGCCCTCATACACATAACCACAGACGGTGCAAACAAACTTCTTCATAAACGCATTCCTCCAAAAAATATTTTTTGTTTTTTCATGTTGGGAACCAGCGTTTCCGCTGTTTCTGTCGTTATTATAACGCCGCCCAATATCAATGTCAAGTGTTTATTGATAATTTTTATCAATAAAATTTTTGTTTTATTTTTACCAGTGCCGGCAGTACTGCTTTCAGGCTGATGGACGTCAAAGAGCCCATCACCAGCCCAGAGACCAGCAGCACCGGCGCGTAGTAAAAAGTATATACCGAGCGCGTCAATAAAATGTTCACCATCAGCAGCTGCCCGAAATTATGGGCCAGCGCGCCACAGACGGAGAGCATGAACAGTGTGGCCTTCCAGGGCAGCGCAGTCAGCACGGCCATCACCAGCACCGAGCACAGGCCGCCGGAGAGGCTCAAGGCCGCCGCCATGCCCCCCTGGACGAGCAGCACAAAACCGCTTTTCAGCACTGCCAGGGCCACGGCGCTTTTACGGTCCAAAAACAGCAGCGCGTACATCACAACGATATTGGACAGGCCGGGCTTCACGCCGGGCGGAAGCCCCAGCAGCGGCGTCACGGTGCCCTCCAAAAAAGAGAGCGCCAGCGCCAGCGCAAACAGCATGCCCAGCAGCGCCACCCGGGCTGTTTTCTTAGACCGCATCGTCACACCCACTCCAGCTGGTAAAGATTCTCATAGCCTTCGATCCAGGAAAAGGAGGATTCCAGACTTTTCGAAACGTACAGCACGCCGTCTTCGCTGAGCACGATGGCCGTCCCGCCGCCGCGCATATAATCCAGCGCCTTCTCCACGCCGCCCACAAAGAGGGCCGTGGAATAAAAATCCGCCGCCAGGCCGTCCGCAGTGATCACGCTCACGGACAGGATATCGCTTTCCGCCGGGCGCCCGGTGCGCGGATCGAAAATATGGGCATACCGCACGCCGTCCACTTCAAAATAGCGCTCATAGCCGCCGGAGGTGGCCATCACCTGGTCGCACAGGGCCACCGCCACCATGGATTGGCTCTCGGAGCCCTGGGGGTCCCGCAGGCCCACCCGGTAAAAGCTGCCGTCCGGCTTTTTGCCGTGCACATAGACGTTGCCGCCGATGTTCAGCATCGCGCTTTTGACGCCGTATTCGTCGTAGAGCTCCTGCGCCACCGCGCAGGCCGCCCCCTTCGCCACGCCGCCCAGGTCCACGCCCTGGCCGGGCTGCTGCAAAAAGGCCATCCCGTCTTTTACGGTCAGCTGTGTATCGTCCACCAGCGGCAGCAGCGCCGCCAGCTCGCCGTCCTGCGGCACCCGGGGATCACCCGAGGAAACGCCCCAGGCCAGCGTTACGGGCGCGATGGTGAGCGCAAATTCATCGGGATACTGCAGGCTCAGCGCCTGCGCCTGCCGCAGAACTGCTTCCGTGCGCGCGCTCACCGGCACCGCAGCCTTGCCCGCCGCCGCGTTCAGCCGCCCGATATCGCTCTCCGGTTTGAAAAGGGAGAATTCCGCTTCAAATTCCCGCAGAGCCTTGCTCACCGCCGCCGCGACCTCTTCCCCGCGCGGCCCATAGACCCGCTGGACCACCAGCGTGCTCATCAGATAATCCATGGTGTTCGCTTCGCGCGTCTGCTGCTTGCGCCATAAGACCGTCCCCAGCGTCAAGGCCACCATGGCCGCCAGCGCCAGCAGCGGGATCCACTTTTTTTTCATGCCGTTCTCCTTTGCCGAGTCTCACTACGATTGTAGAGGGAAGCTTGTCCCCTGTCAAGATAAAACACTTGTGAATAAACCGTAAAGAAGAGCGCAACCTAAGAAAAAGCCTTGCAAAATTTACCACCATCCCGTATAATACATTATTAGTTCAAACGTGAAAGGAAGAACACTATGAAACGGATTCTTTCGCTCGGCCTGATCGCTGTTTTGACCGTTCTGTCCCTGGCCGCCTGCGGCGGCGGCAGCACTTCTGCCAGCAGCTACAACGTGAGCGACGTTGCCAAGGCGGTGGGCGACGTGTGCAAGATCGAAAACGCCAAAGAGTTTACCGAAGACGAAATGACCTATGACATGAGCCTGGACAAAAGCGCTTATGAGGAATTTTCCGGCCAGCGCACCACCACCAACGGCATGTCCGGTGCGGTGCTGGTGGTAAAGGCTACCGCCGGGAACGCCGACACGGTGAAGACCGCGCTGGAGGCCTACCGCGACGGCATCGTGGCGCAGTTTGAAAACTACAAGGCTGATTTCCCCATCGGTTATGAGCAAACCAAAAACGGCCGTGTGGTGGCAAAGGGTGACTATGTCGTGCTGGCCATCGCCGGTGAGGGCGTGGAATACACCGAGGTGGATAAGGCCATTGACGAAGCGCTGAAATGATCGTCCCCTGCTGCACCGAAGCCGGTACCCGCCCTGACGAGTACCGGTTTTCCTTTTGATTTTATGCTTTTTGCAAGGAGTCCATCATGGTTTTTAGCACCATCCTGTTTGTGTTCCGGTTCCTGCCCATCACGCTGGCGCTGTATTACCTTGCCCCCGGCAAGTGGAAAAACACCGTGCTGTTTTTCTGCAGCCTGGTCTTTTACTCCTGGGGCGAGGTGCGGCTGTTCCCTGTGATGGCCGCCGCCATCCTCATCAACTATACCGCGGGCCTCGGCATCGAGCATTTCCGCGCCAACAAGCGGGCGAAGCTGGGCTTTTTGCTGTACAGCATCATCGGCAGCCTGGGGATGCTGGGCTTTTTCAAGTACACGGATTTCTTTATCCGCAACATCAATGCCGTCTCCGGCGCCCACTTGCAGCTGCTGCAGCTGACGCTGCCGCTGGGCATCAGCTTTTACACCTTCCAGACCATGAGCTATGCCATCGACGTTTACCGCGGCGATGTGGAGGCCGAGCACAACCTCATCGATTTCGGCGCTTATGTGGTGATGTTCCCGCAGTTGATCGCCGGGCCCATCGTCAAGTACCGCGATGTTTCGGACAGGCTCCACGTCTATAAAAACCGCGTCACGCTGGACCGCATCGACGCCGGCATCTCCCTGTTCATCTTCGGCCTGGCGAAAAAGGTGCTGCTGGCGGACGGCATCAGCAAGCTGTGGTATGACATCGTGGGCCAGTCTTCCACCGACAGCCCCATCGGGCTGGCCAATGCCTCCACGCCGCTGGTGTGGCTGGGCATCGCGGCCTACACCCTGCAGATCTATTTCGATTTCTCCGGCTATTCCATGATGGGCATCGGCATGGGCAAGATGCTGGGGTTCGATTTCCCGGACAACTTCAACCTCCCCTACATCTCCAAAAGCATCACCGAGTTCTGGCGGCGGTGGCACATCACCCTTTCCAGCTGGTTCAAGGAATACGTCTATATCCCCTTGGGCGGCAACCGCAAGGGCCTGAAACGCCAGCTGTTCAACATTGCCGTCGTCTGGTTTCTGACCGGGTTTTGGCACGGCGCCAACTGGAACTTCATCTTCTGGGGCCTGTACTACTGCGTGCTGCTGATGATCGAGAAGATCTGGCTGCTGCCCCACCTGAAAAAGGGCAAGATCTGGCCGCACCTTTACACCATGTTTTTCGTGGTTTTGGGCTGGGCGCTGTTTGTCGGGAGCGATTACGGCGTTTCCCTGCCTCTGCTGCTGCAAAAGATGTTCGTGCCCTCGGGCGGGGCCTCGGCGCTGTATTATCTGCGCAATTACGGCGTCCTGCTGGCGGTCAGCATCTTCTGCTGCACGCCGCTGACCACCAAAATTTACGAGCGGCTGCAAAAAAACACGCTGCTGCGCGGGCTGGTACTGGCCGTGCTCTTCGTGGTCACCGTCGCCTATATGGTGGACGCCACCAACAGTCCGTTCCTGTATTTCCGTTTTTAAGGGGGGGCATCGACGTGAAAGAATTTGGAAAGTATCTGCGCCGGTATCCCATCGTGTTTGTATTTCTGGCGTTTTTGATGGGCTTCGCCGTCCTGGATGAGCTTTGGCCCAAGCGGGATTTTTCCGAGCTGGAAAACCGCTCCTTAGCCCAGCGCCCGCCTTTCAGCCTGGGCTCCGTACTGGAGAAGGACACCACCAAGACCTGGATGAGCAAATACAATGAATATACCAAAGACCAGGTCGCCTTTCGGGATGGCTGGATCAATTTGAAAAGCGGCGTGGAAACGGCGCTGCTGAAAACCGAAAACAACGGTGTATGGTATGGCAGCGACCACTATCTGTTTGCCAAGCAGCTGGAGATCGGCGGGAAGTTCACGATGAACGCGGGGGCGCTGCAAAAGCTGGCCGAGCGCCATCCCGGCCAGGTGGACGTGATGATCGTGCCCTCCGCCAGCCTGGTGCTGGAGGACAGGCTGCCCGCCCATCTCCCGGCGGCGGATGAAGCGGCCTGCCTGGACGAATTGGCCCGCCTGCTGGACGGCAGCGCCACTGTCTACGACATGCGCGAAACGCTGGCCGCCCACAAGGACGAGGACATCTATTACCGCACCGACCACCACTGGACCTTCGAGGGCGCTTATCTCGCCTACCAGGCTTATGTGACGGCCAAGGGCATGACGCCGATGGACCTCTCTGCCCACGAGATCAAGACCGTGGAAGATTTCTACGGCACCAACTACTCTAAGGCGCGCCGCCCCGGCACCCCGCCGGATACGCTGCGGTATCTGGAGCTGCCCAACGTCCTGCGCGTCTACAAGCTGCAGCGCGACGGCACGATGCTGGAGGAGACCGGCCCGGTGATGGACACCGCCGACCTGGCAACGCGGGACAAGTACAAAGCGTTCCTGCGTGGCAACAACGGCTATTCGGTGCTGACGGGCGACGGCGAGGGCAGCATCCTGGTGGTCAAGGACAGCTATGCCAACAGCTTCTTGCCCTTCCTGACGGCCAATTATAAGACCATCGGCATCGTGGACTTCCGTGACAACGCCAATAAACTGGACGCTATCCTGGAAGAGGGCGGCTATGACCAGGTACTCGTCCTCTACAGCTTCAGCGGCTTCTCCACGGATATCTCCCTGGCAAGCCGTATTGCAACGCCTTAAATTTGGTCAAAACAAGAAAAAGCCTGGCGCCGCAAACCGCGGTGCCAGGCTTTTTCTATTGTTTTATTTTTTGAAGGGCCGGCGTTTCGCACCGTGCCGGCTGTCCGCATGGAAGCCCTTTCCCGGTTTGACCGGATAGGCCGTGCGCCGGGGCGCTTTGCGCGGCGGCTCCGCCAGCAGGCTGGCGTGGACCGGCTTGCCGCAGATCTTACAGCCCTCCATGGCCTCCAACACTTCCTGCAAGTAGGGCTCCGGTACTTCCACCAGCGTCTGGCCCGGGAAAATATCGATCTTACCGATCATTTTACCGGAAAGCCCTGTGCGCTCCGTGACCGCGCCTAAAATGTGGTTGGCGCTCACCCGGTCTCCGGAACCGATGTCCAACAGCAGGATTCCGCACTCCATCGGGCCGGGCCGTTCCGCACGGTCTCCGCGCTCCGCCTGTTCCCAGGCCGGCTCTTCCACCGGCTTCACCAAAGCGGGATGGGAAAGCGCCAGCGCCACCGCGGCGATCTCCCGCAGAGAATGTCCTTTTTCCGCCAGGGTGTCGACGATGTTCAGCAGCCCGTCCTCGGCGCCCTGCTGCAGCAGAGCTTCCAACTCCGTCACGGTCTGGCTTTTCTGCTTGGCCCGCAGATCGGCCGCCGTGGGCAGCTTCAGTTCTTCGATCTCCGACTTCACCATTCTGGCGATCTGCCGCATCATGGCGGCCTCCCGCTTGCTGCCGCAGATGGTGATGCTGCAGCCGTTTTTCCCCGCCCGCCCCGTGCGGCCGATGCGGTGGACATAGGATTCGGCATTTTGGGGCAAGTCGTAGTTGATGACGTACTCCACGTTGCTGACGTCGATGCCGCGGGCGGCGATATCGGTGGCGATCAGGATCGCGGTCTTGCCTGTTTTGAAGTGGTGCATCGTGGTGGTGCGCTGGGACTGCTTGATGTCGCTGTGGATGCTTTCGGCGCTGATGCCCCGGTCAGCAAAAAATTCCGACAGCTCGTCGGCCATCTTTTTGGTGCCGCAGAAAATGATGGCTCTGCTGGGCTGGTAGTAGTCCAGCAGGGAGGCCAGCGCCCGCTTTTTGGCGGCGTGGGGCACCTCCACATAGCGCTGATGGATGTTTTCCAGCGTCACCTGGCTTTTGTCGATCTCGATCATCACCGGGTCTTTCTGAAACTCCTTGGTGATCTTTAGGATCGCCGGGGGCATGGTGGCGGAAAACAGCACCGTCTGACGGTCCGCGGGAGTATCGGTCAGGATGGTCTCGATATCCTCTTTGAAGCCCATGTTCAGCATTTCGTCCGCTTCATCCAGCACGATCATCTTCAAATGATCCAGCTTCAGCGTCTTGCGGCGCATATGGTCCATCACACGGCCCGGCGTGCCCACCACCAGGTTGGCGCGCCGCAGGGCGATGCACTGCTTGTCGATGGGCGCGCCGCCGTACAGCGCCACCGGGCGGATACCCTCTTTGAAGCGCGCCAGCTTTTTGATCTCCTCACAGGCCTGCAGCGCCAGCTCCCGCGTGGGACACAGGATCATCACCTGCACCACCGGTTTTTCCGCGTGGGTGTCCACCCGCTCAATGGCCGGGATGGCAAAAGCCACCGTCTTGCCCGTGCCGGTCTGCGAACGGGCGATGACGTCCACCCCCGTGCGGATGGTGGGGATCGCCTCGGATTGGACGGGCGTGGCAAAGTCGAAGCCCATCAGCGAGACGGCGCGCGCCACTTTGGGGGTGAGCTGCATGTCGGAGAATGAAATTTTTGTCATTTGATTCCTCTATTCTTTCAGGTTACACAAAAAAATAGCCGCAGGCTATTTTTTCGGCCATGTGGGCCATCCTTGGCCCACGGCCATGGGGATCAATTATTTTTTATTGCGCAGCAATAAAAAATAGCCGTGGACATTCGTCCTGTGCGCTGGCGCGCACAAATGCTCACAAGTTCGCATTTACGGCATTTTTTGTTACTGACGTAATAAAAAAACGAGGACCGAAATCCTCGTTCAGCAAAATATTCTATCATTTTTTACGGCTTTTGTCAAATAGGCATTTCGGTTTTGGACTTGTACTGCAAAACCATAACGGCTCCTCCGTCCTGCACGCGCCCGTCGAACCGGAAGCCCACGCTCTCATACAGCTGCGCCGCCGCTTCATTGTCCGGTTCTACGCTCAGAAACACCCGGTCATGCGCCGCATCCTGCTGAATACGCGCCAGCACCTGTTCCAGCGCCGCCCGGCCATAGCCCTTTCCCTGATGCCGATGATCGATCATCAAGCGGCAGAGCCAGTATTCGCCGTCCTCGGGGTCCAGCTCGTACATCACAAACCCCACAGGTCTCCCGTCCGCACAAATCGCCAAGGGAACGGCTGCGGGGTACAGCCTGGATTCCGCGATGGAGCGGACATTGGGCGCCACCCAAGCTTCCTGGCCCTGGGCCACCTGCAAAGCAATGACCTCTTCAAAATTCTCTACGGTGATCTCACGCAATTGGATCATACCACACACTCCTAAAAATGGGCAGAAAAATGCCCGGGAAAGAAGACCTCTCCCGGGCGGTCATTCCAAAATCGCGGTCAAATCACAGCATGCCGGGAGCCATGACTGTCAGCGTGGTTTTTTTCATCGTCAGCTCCCCTTCCCCTATCAAATTAAATCAAGCATAACACACCGGGGATCGGCTGTCAATCGCTTTCGTCCTCGGCCTCCATGGCCTCCTGCTCTTCCACCAGGGCGCTCCACTCGCCATAAGCCTCGTCTTGCCGGAAGCGGGTGTCGTCCAGCTCGTCGCAGACCTCCCGCAGCCGCAGATGGTCCTTGAGCACCTCGGGGTCGTTCACCAAGTCCTGTAATTCCAGCACCTTCAGCTCCAAGGCCTCCAGCTCGTCTTCCAGCGCTTTGATCTTTTCCCGCAGCTGGGCGCGGCGGCGGCGCTGCTCTTTTCCGTAGGCAGGCTTTGCCGTCTCCTGCTTTTCGACCGGCACCGCCGGCTGGGCGGTGCCGCGGTGCATCAGCGCATCATAGCCCGCGTACAAGGCCGCCTGGCCATCCTCCAAATACAAAATGGGACAGGCCAGCCGGTTCATCAGGTAGCGGTCGTGCGTCACCATCACCAGCGTGCCCTCATAGGCCGCCAGCGCCTCGGTGAGGCTCTCCCGGGTGTAGATGTCCAAATGGTTGGTC
>CATXYA010000026.1 GCA_958403605.1 uncultured Oscillospiraceae bacterium | reverse complement strand
AAGATCACGGGCGATGTCCATGTCCGGCGTCACCTCCAGCACCGTGGGCTGGACGTAGGCGCCTTGGCGCTTTCCGCCGCAGCGCAGCACGGCGCCCGCGGCAACGGCGCCGGCGATCTGCCGCTCCACCTCCCGGGCCGCCTGCTCGCTGACGAGAGGGCCCAGATCTACCGCCGGGTCGCTGGGGTCGCCCATGGTCAGGGCCTCCAAACGCCGCACCAACGCTTCGGTAAAGGCGGCGCGGATGCCGTTCTGCACCAAAAAGCGTTTGCTGGCGCAGCAGGTCTGGCCCGCGTTGCCGATGCGCCCGCCGATGGCCTCGCGCAGGGCCAGCTCCAAGTCACAGTCATCGAAGATGAGCAGCGGGTCGTTGCCGCCCAGCTCCAGCGAGACGCGGCGCAGGCCGCAGGCGCAGTTTTTTGCCAATTCGATGCCCACCTGGGTGCTGCCTGTGAAGCTGACGGCGGCCACGCGCGGGTCGGTGGTCAGCCATTGGCCCACCTTGCCGCCCGCCCCGGTGACGCAGGCGATGGCGTTTTTCGGCAGGCCCGCCTCCAGCAGCAGCTCGCACAGGATCAGCGCGCTGCGGGGCGTGTTGCTGGCGGGCTTGAGCACCACGCTGTTGCCCGCGGCCAGCATGGGGGCGGTTTTGTGCGCGGCCAGCTCAAAGGGATAGTTGAAGGGCACGATGCAGGCGAACACGCCCAGGGGCTCGTGCAGGGTGAACGCCACATCGCCCTGGGAGCGCTCCTCGGCGTTCAGCGGCAGGGTGTGGCCATAAAAGGTGTTGGCGGCGGAGGCGTAAATGCGGAAGATGGCTGCGTTGGCCTCCACCTCCACGCGGCACTGCTGGATGGGCTTGCCGCCCTCCTGGCACATCACGGCGGCGATGCGCTCTTTGTTTTCCAGCGCCAGGCAGGCGTAGCGTTCCAGCACCGCCAGTTTTTGGCGCAGCGGCGTGGCCGCCCACTCCTTTTGGCCCTCCACGGCCAGGGCGATGGCGCGGTCCACGTCCGCCTGGGTGGCGGCGGGCACGGTGTCCACCCGCGCGCCGGTGGCGGGATCGATGACGTCCAGCACCGCGCCGTCGGAGGCGTCGGCCCACTGGCCGCCAATGAGCATTTTCATAAAAAGTCCCTCCTTATCTTGTGGATCACAACGTTTTCAGGTAGGCGCAGTCCTCGGCCAGCGAGGTGAAGATGTCGCCGGTGTAGCCGTATTCGCGCTCCACGACGTACGCCCGCGCCCCCTGGGCATCGGCCGCCGCTTTCAGCGCAGGCATGCAGATGATGCCGTCGCCCAGCTTGCAGTTGATCTTGCGGTGTTCCTCAAAGCGGGCCCGCTGTTCCTCGTTTAAAATGGGGAAGCCGTCGGGGCCGCGCTGGGCGCCTGCAAACAAAACCTTGAAGTCGTCCTCCGGGCCGTAGACGCGGGAGGTCTCCTTGACGTGGATGAGCTCGAAGCGCCCGGCGTAGCGGCGGACGAACTCCGCCGCGTCCACGCCCGCGCGCCAGGCCCAGGCGGCGTCCAGCTCAAACATGACCAATGCCGGGTCGGTATTGCGGATCAGGATGTCGATGACCGTCTCGTCGCCGTAACGGTCGAAATCGTTGTTGTGGTTGTGGTAGCCGAAGCGCAGCCCCGCGGCGTTGGCGGCTTTGCCGCACGCGTTGAGCCGCTCGGCGGCGCGGTAGGCCTCGTCACGGCTGCCCACATGCAGGCCGGGGCACACCGCAAAGCGGCAGCCCGTGGCGGGCAGGTAGGCAAGCTCCTCTTCAAAATGATCCATGCGCACGTGCGCGCCAAGGGCTTCCATCCCCAAAGAGGCCAGGTATCCCTTGAGGCTGCTGGGCGAATAGCCGCCGTAGATACCGTCGAACAGTTCCAGCCCGTCATACCCGGCCCGGGCGATCTTTTCCAGGCTGCCGCTAAAATCGGCCCGCAGCTCCCGGGAAAAGGACGCCGTTTGAACGTATACTTTTTCCATGTGTTACCTCCTGAAAGCCCGGCGGGGCGCTGCCCCGCCGGGCGTCGTTATTGTGCCAGCAGCTCGCCCGTGCGGCGGATGACCTCAAAGCACATGTGGGAATTGTGGAAGGGACATTTGCCGCCGTTCAGCTTGTCGAAGCCGTGCATGCCGTCCACGATATGGCGGCCCGTTTCGTCCACCACCACGTTGTTGTACCAGTCGCCGTCTTTTTCGTTGACGAAGTAGCGCTCGATGTAGTCCAGCTGCGCCTCACAGGCCAACAGGAAGGCCTCGTCCCCCGTGAGCTGATAGCCGAACAGCATGGCGGTGACGGCCTCGGCCTGCGCCCACCAGACATGGCTTTGCTCCCGCTCGCCCGTGGCGAGGTCGATGCCGTTGTACAGGCTGTGCCAGTCGTCGAAGCCCACGGCCAATACCTGGCGCAGCACGTCTTCGCACACGGTTTTGACACGGGCCGTCAGCGCCGGGCTGCCGCAAAGCTCCGCCACGTCCATGGCGAGATAACTCAGCTCACAGTCATGGCCGTAGCTTTGGCGCGTGCCCAGGCGGGCGCCCCCGGCGTCCAGCAGCGTGCAGAAGCAGTGGTGCTCCGCGTCGTAAAACCGGCTCGTCAGCTGTCCGGCCATCTCGGCCAGCACGGGCTTGATGCGCACGTCGCCGGTGGCGCGGTACAGCTGTTCATACGCCTGGCACAAATGATGCGGGAAAACGACGGCCCCGGCGGGGAAGGCCATGCCGGTACCAGCCGCGGCAGGCGACCAATCCCGCGCCCAATTGTTGGGGTAATCCCCCGGGCCGCGCTTTGTCTTTGTCTCGATCAGGGAAAACATGTCCAGCCCGGCACGCCGGGCCTCCGGGTCCCGCGCGGCCAGGAAATAGGCCGCGCAGGCCATCACGAAAAAGGCCTCGGCGTACAGCGGTTTTGCGTCATCCACACACTGGCCGTACTGATCGACGGCGCTGAATGCGCCGCCGAATTCCCGGTCATAAAAATGGTCCATCAAATAGGTAAAGGCATCGCGGGCGCGTTCTAAATACAGCGCGTCGCCGAATTCCAGATAGGCGTGGGAAAAGGCGTACACCATGCGCCCCGTCACCACCAGGGAGCGGGGCGCGGTGTTGTCCCGCTCCATCTCCAGCGTCACGCGCCCGTAAAAGCCGCCGTGTTCCTTGTCCAGCAGATATTCACTGGCCCAAAAGGGGAAGATGCAGTGCTGCGCGTTGTCCTGCGCCCGGCGGCGCAAGGCCAGCAGCCGTTCTCTTGTATCCATCCGCCGCCCTCCGCGTCAGTCGAAGACGATGGTCTCGCCGGTCTCGGCGGAGCGGTAGATGGCGTCCAGGATGCGGGTGACGGTAAAGGCCTGCTCCGGCTTGACGAACAGCTCGCCCCGGCCCAGCAGCGCGTCCACCCACAGGGTGGCCTCGGCGTCGTTGGGCATCAGGATGGGGTTGCGGTCGATGCCCATGGGGCGGCGGAATAGATCGCGCGTGCTGATGTCCGTCACCACCTGGCGGTTGGCGACCACATGGTTGGCGCGCACGCCGTCCTCACAGTCCAAACCGCCCTTGGTGCCGCACAGCACCACACTGGAGCGCGGGGGGATCATGTTGATGGCCCAGGCGCAGCGCAGGTTGATGAGCGCGCCGTTTTTCATGCGCACGAAGCCGAAGGCGGAATCCTCCAGATCATATTTTTTCGGGTCCCAGTTGCCGAAATCATTGCCCATCTCGCTGACGCTGGCGGCCGGGCCGATCTTGGCGAAGGACACGCCGGTGACGCTCTGCACCTCGTAGTTGTCCATCATCCACAGCGTCAGGTCCAGCGAGTGGGTGGCGATGTCCAGCAGCGGGCCGCCGCCCTGGTCCTGCTTGCTGGTGAACACACCCCAGGTGGGGATGCCGCGGCGGCGCAGCGCCGTGGTCTCGGCGTAATAGATATCGCCCAGCGCGCCCGTGTCCACGTAGGCCTTCATGGCCTTGTTGTTGTCCATGTGGCGGTACTGGTAGCCGATGGTGAGCAGCTTGCCCGTGCGGTGCATGGTGTCCATCATCTTTTGCGCGTCGGCGGCCGTGGCGGCCATGGGCTTTTCGCACATTACGTGCTTGCCCGCCTCCATGGCGGCGCAGGAGATCTCACAGTGCAGCACGTTGGGCGTCAGCACATGTACGGCGGCGATGTCCTTGTCCGCCAGGAGGCGGCGGTAATCGGTAAACACCTTGGCGCCGGGGACGCCGAAGCGGGCCGCGGCGTCCTGGGCGCGCTCTTCGATGATGTCGCAGAACGCGTACAGCTCCACATCCTGCTGCTTCGCCATGGCGGGCAGGTGTTTGTCCACCGCGATACCGCCGCAGCCGATAAAGCCGATCTTTAATTTTGCCATTGATAAAGTCCTTCTTTCTATGTGATTTTATAAATACCATCAAAATGAGGGCGCGTCTTTTTGCCGGGCTAAGGCTCACCGGAAGACCAGCTGCAAAAAGTCCCGCGCGCACAGCCGCCAGACGTTCCACTCGTGGCTGCCGGGGTACCAGCGTTCCACGTGCGCGGCGCATTGGCCGGGCGCCAGGCCCTTGGCGGCCAGCAGCGCCCCGTCCGCCAGGAATTGTTCCCGGAAGGGGTCCTGCCTGCCCATGGCACGGAAGAACAGGCGGAACTGCGCGCGGAACGCCGCCGCGTCGTCCAATGCCAGCAGGTGGTCAGCGCGGCGGGTGAGGGCGGGCAGGGGCTGCACAAAGCCGCTGAACACGCCCGCCCAGGCAAACAGCTCCGGGTGGCGCAGCACCGTCATGCTCGTCTGCAGCGAGCCCATGGAGAGCCCGGCCATGGCCCGGTGCTCCCGCTCCGCCAGGGTGCGGTAGGCGCCGTCGATAAAGGGGATGCAGTCCTTTGTCAGCAGCGGTTCCAGCAGCTCGGGGTCGATGCGCGTCTCCGTTTCGCCGGGACGCTGCACCATGCCGTTGTTCATGACGATGAGGCAGGGCGCTGCCTTGCCCTGCGCCAGCAGGTTATCCAGGATGAAATGCACCTTGCCCTGATGCACCCAGCAGCGCTCGTTTTCTCCATGGCCGTGCTGCAGATAAAGGACAGGGTAGCGCTGTTCGCCCTGCCGGTATCCCGGCGGGGTGTAGACAAGGCAGCTTTCCCACCGGTCCAACACGGAGGAAAAATAGAATTCCTCGGTGACGGCGCCGTGGGGCACGCCCTTTAAATGGTAGAAATCAACACCCGGCTGGGGCAGGTCCACGGCGTTGACCGGGGCGGATGCCCCAAAGGCCACAGGAGCCATGGGGTTGAGCACCGCGGCCCCGTCCACCAGGAAAAACAAGGGCCGGAAGCCGCCTGCCCCGTTCTCCAGCACCGCCGACCACACGCCGTCGCTGCCCTTTTGTAGCGGCAAAGCACCCTCGAAGGTGCGCAGGGCCACCTCACGGGCCGTGGGGGCGAAAAAGTTCACCCGGCAATGCGCTTCGTCCACCAGCTCCACACCCGCGGGGATATGCTGGGGCTCTGCCGAAAGCAGGGAGCCCAGCTGCGGATCGATGGGCATCTGTGGGCTGAAGGCCAGCGCCGTGGCCCGCTGCGCTTTGTCCCAAACAGGATGACGTTCCATAAAGACCTCCTCTTCTCTTGTGACCGTCCTTTGCCGATAGTTCCATCATATCATCCGCCCTGTGCGCGGGCTTTCAAAAATGAACGTGGAACTTTCAAATATGTGGAACAGCCGCCGCGGCGTTTTTCGTACATAATCGAAAAAATGAGCGGCAAGAGTGAAAGCGCGCGGGCGCACGGTGCTTTAAAATAAAAGGCAGGGACGGCTGCGCGGTGCGCCGCCGCACAAGAAGAATGAAAAAGGAGAGAATATGAGGATGGAGAAGCTGAAGATCGGCGTCATCGGCTGCGGCGGCATCGCCAACAACAAGCATCTGCCCGCCATGAAAAACAATGCGGACCTGTGCGAGGTGGTCGCCTTCTGCGACCTGATCGAGGAGCGGGCGCGCAAGGCCGCCGCGGAATACGGTACGCCGGACGCGCGGGTGTGCACAGATTATCAGGACTTGCTGGCCGACCCGGCCATCGACGTAGTGCACGTGCTGACGCCCAACGTGACGCACTGCCCCATCACGGTGGCGGCCTTCGCGGCGGGCAAGCACGTATTGTGTGAAAAGCCCATGGCCCACTGCGCCGCCGACGCGCAGAAGATGCTGGACGCCTGGCATAAAAGCGGCAAGCAGTTCACCATCGGCTACCAGAACCGCTTCCGCCCCGAGGTGCAGATGCTGTACAAGGCTTGCCGCGGCGGCGAGCTGGGCGAGATCTACTACGCCAAGGCGCATGCAGTACGCCGCCGCGCCGTGCCCACCTGGGGCGTGTTTCCCAACAAGGCGCTGCAGGGCGGCGGGCCGCTCATCGACATTGGCACCCACGCGCTGGATCTGACGCTGTGGTGCATGGACAACTACGACGTGCGCAGCGTTTCGGGTTCGGTGTTCTATAAGCTGGGCGGGCTGGCGCAGGCCGCGGAGGGCAACGCCTTCGGCCCCTGGGACCCCGCGACCTACGAGGTGGAGGATTCCGCCTTCGGCATGATCCACATGAAGGACGGCGCGGCCATCAATCTGGAAGCCTCCTGGGCGCTGAACGTGCTGGAGAGCCGCGAGGCCTCCACGACGCTGTGCGGCACCAAGGCGGGGGCGGAGGTATACTCCGGCATGAGCTATCCCCACGACGAGCTGGTGCTCAACCGCGGCCACAACGGGCAGCTGACCGAGGAGCGCATCTCGTCGGCGGGCGGCGTGGCCTACTTTGAGGGCGGCGCGGGCGACCCCGGCACTGTGGAGAACCGCCAGTGGCTGCTGGCCGTGCAAAACAGAACGCAGCCCCTGGTAAAGCCTGAACAGGCTTTTGTGGTGACGCAGGTGCTGGAGGCCATCTACCGCTCAGCCGAGCAGGGCCGCGAGGTCTTTTTGGACGAAGTATAAAAAGGAGGGGAGACTACCGTGAAACTGGGATTTGTGAGCGCCATCCTGGACGGATGGTCCTATGAGGAAATGATCGACACGGCGGCCCAGTTGGGCTTTGACTGTGTGGAGGCGGCATGCTGGCCCGTGGGCAAGGCCGAGCGCCGCTATGCGGGCGTCAGCCACATCGACGCCCGGCGGGTGCTGGAGGGCGAGGCCTACGCCCGGTATGTGGCGCAGTACGCCGGGGAGAAGGGCGTGACCATCTCGGCGCTGGCCTACTACCCCAACACCATGGACGGCGACCTGGCGCGCCGCGCCGCCAATATCGATCATCTGCAGACGGTGATCCGCGCCAGCGCGGCGCTGGGCGTCGGCATGGTGACGACGTTTTTGGGCCGGGACCAGACGAAGACCGTGGAGGAAAACCTGGCTCTGGCCGCCGAGGTGTGGCCGCCCATTCTGCGCCTGGCGGAGGAGCTGGACGTGAAGATCGCCTTGGAAAACTGCCCCATGCTCTTCGGCCCCGAGCAGTGGCCCGGCGGCCAAAACTTGATGACGACGCCCGCCATCTGGCGCCGGGTGTTCGCGCTGTTGCCCAGCAAGGCCCTGGGCATCAACTACGACCCCAGCCATTTTGTCTGGCAGATGATCGACTACATCCAGCCGCTGTATGAATTCCGGGAGAAGATCTTCCACGTCCACTACAAGGACATCAAGCTGTATCCCGAAAAGCTGGCCCAGGTAGGCGTGATGGCCTATCCGTTGGAATTCATGAGCCCGAAGCTGCCGGGCCTGGGCGACGTGGATTGGGGCCGCTATGTCTCAGCCCTGACGGACATCGGCTATGACGGCTGCACCTGTATCGAGGTGGAGGACCGCGCCTTTGAGGACAGCCGCGCGCGCATCCTGGATTCCGTGCGCCTGTTGAAGCGGGATATTGGGCAATTTGTCATTTGAGCCGGCGCCGGCAAAGTGATCGAACTGGAAAAGAGACGAGAACAATTGTGAAGTATTTGGAAACGGATCCATTTTTTTATAAGAAGCTGCTCACCATCGCGCTGCCGGTGGCCATGCAGAGCATCATCACCACCGGCGTCAACCTGGTGGACACCATCATGCTGGGGCAGCTGGGGGAGACGGCGCTCAGCGCGTCGTCTTTGGCAAACCAGTTCATCTCCCTGTTCCTGTTCTTCTGCATGGGCATCAGCATGGGGGCTTCGGTGCTTACCTCGCGGTACTGGGGCGCGGGGGATTCCACTTCCCTGAAAAAGGTCATCACCATCGCGCTGCGCTGCGGCCTGGTGCTGGCGCTGGCCTTCACCGTGTGCAACGTAGCTATGCCGCAGCAGATCCTGCGCCTGTACAGCAACGAGCCGCACATCGTCGAGGCCGGGGCCGTCTACCTGCGTTGGTCCACCGTCACGTACGTGCTGATGGCGCTGTCCACGGTATCCACCAACATTCTGCGCAGCGTCGATCTGTCCCGCGTGCCGTTTTTTGCCGCGGTGTCGGCGTTCCTCGTCAACATCGGGGCCAACTATATCTTCATCTTCGGCAAATGGGGCGCTCCCAAGCTGGGCATCGCGGGCGCGGCGCTGGGTACGGTGATCGCCCGCGTGGTGGAGACGGGCATCATCTGCGGCTACTTCCTCTTTGTGGACAAAACGGTGCGCTACCGCGTGCGGGACCTCTTCAGCCGCTGCGGGGACCTGCTGTGGGAATTTCTGCGCGTGAGCCTGCCTGTGATGCTCAGCGACGGGCTGCTGGGCGTGGGCGACAGCATGCTGGCCATGGTCATGGGCCACATCGGTTCCCAATTCGTCTCCGCCAACGCCATCACCATGGTGGTGCAACGCATCAGTACCATCTTTATCACGGGCATCGCCTTTGCCAGCTGCTTTATCACGGGGCAGACGCTGGGCGCGGGGCACATCCAAAAGGCCAAAAAGCAGGGCGTCACCTTCCTGGTGCTGGGGTTTGCCATCGGCAGCGCGGCGGGGCTGATCATCTACCTCATCCGCACGCCCATCATCAACGCCTATCATATCACCGACGAGACCAAAGCCATCGCTGAGCAGCTGATGGACGCCATCAGCCTCATTGTCATCTTCCGCTCCACGAACTCGATCTTGACGAAGGGCGTGCTGCGCGGCGGGGGAGACACCAGCTTCCTGCTGCTGGCCGACACAGTGACCATGTGGGCGGTGGCCATCCCCCTGGGGGCCATGGCCGGGCTGGTGTGGCGGCTGCCGGCGTTTTGGGTATTCGTCTGCTTGCACGCCGACCAGATCATCAAGGCGTTCTGGTGCGTGTTCCGCCTCAAAAGCGGGAAGTGGATCAAAAAGATCAAAGGCGTGGAAACGCTGGAAGAGGCCGCCTGACCGGCGGCTTCGGAATGATATCAAAAATCAAGAAATGAGGGTTTTGTATGCAGCGAAAAGAATTTGAACGGGTGGCGCCGGAGGCCGTGGGCATCCGCAGCGCCGCCATCGAGCGCTTCCTCGATTTTATTGAGAGGGCGTTCACCGAGATGCACGGCTTGATGATCATGCGCCACGGCAAGGTGTGCGCTGAGGGCTGGTGGAGCCCCTATGCGCCGGGCCTGCGCCACGGCCTGCAGTCTTTGACGAAGACCTATGCGGCCACCGCCGTGGGCATCGCCTACACCGAGGGCCTGCTACAGCTGGAAGACCGCATCATCGACATCTTCCCGGACGAGGCGCCGCAGGAGCCCAGCGAAAATTTGCAGAAGCTGACGGTGCGCGACGTGCTGTGCATGGGCTGCGGCATGGACACCATGCCCCGCCCCACTAAAGACTGGATCCGTGACTTTTTGGCCACACCCGTGGATCATGTCCCCGGCACCACGTACATGTACAACAGCATGGGCTCCACGCTGTTGGGGGCCATCGTGCGCAAGCTGACGGGCGAGGGCCTGCACGAATACCTGACGCCGCGCCTGTTCGACAAGATCGGCATCGACGCCGATAATCTGCGCTGGATGTGCATGCCGGACGGCATGGAAGTGGGCGGCGGCGGGCTGTTCTCCACCACCGAAAACAACCTGCGCCTGATGAAGCTGTATGCGGACGGCGGCGTGTGGGAGGGCGAGCGCATCCTGGCCGCCGACTACGTGCAGAAGGCCACCAGCCTGCAGAACGAATCGGCCACCGAGTCCAAGGGCAACCCCGAGGCCAAGGACAACTTTGTGGGCTACGGCTTCCAGATCTGGATGTGCCGCCCGCAGGGCGTGTACCGGGCAGACGGCGCCATGGGGCAGTTCTCCATCGTCGTGCCGGACAAGGACATGATCATCTCCATCAACGAGACGGCCACGGGTGCGCATTGGGCCCAGAAAACGCTGGACACCGTGTGGGAGTTTTTGAAGGACATCAGCGCAAAAGAGCCGCTGCCCGCCGACGAGGCGGCCAGCGCGCATCTGGCGCATCGCATGCGGCATCTGGCGCTGGCCGCGCCCGCTTTCGCGCCCTACAGCGCCGCGGCGCAGGAATTTTCCGGCACCTGGTTCGAGGTGGCGGAGGCTGGCCTGATGCTGGAAAACGGCGTCCTCAGCATGATGAGCGGCGCCGCGCCCTCCGAGGGCATCCGCCGCTTCCGCTTCGACTTCGGCCCCGACA
>CATXYA010000025.1 GCA_958403605.1 uncultured Oscillospiraceae bacterium | reverse complement strand
CTTCCCGTCGATGAGAGCGGAGTCACGCAGGCCTCCCAACTCGGTGTCCAGGTCAAAGCCGTCGCGGGCACACAGCTCGTCCAATTGCAGCGCCATGCCGCCGGCACGTTTCTGCACCCGGCTCAGCCCGTGGGAGATGTAGACGTCGATCTCGTTGCCGGCCAACAGGTTGGTCTCCAGCTTCATGTTGCCCTGCTCGTCGTTCACATACCGCTCATAGCTCACCTGGATGCCCTGGTCCTGGAATTCCCGGTTGAAATTCTCGCACACCTTATCAAAGCCGGATTCGGGCGGGATGCCGCCCCAGACCTTCAGCTCGACCACCTCCCGGGAGGACGCCGGAGCGCCCCCGGAGGCGCCGGCGCCCGCCGCACCCTGGGAGGCGGACGTGCCGCCTGCGCAGGAACAGAGGGAACCGATCATCGCCGCCGCCGTCAGTGCGCACAAGACCCTTTTCAACATCATTTTCATTGCCTCCTTTTTCACTTTGTCGCCTTGTCACAAGGATAGCATTGCAATTCAGCGTATTCAATAAAATATCTTTTCAAAAAATATTTTTTTCATTGGAACTGCACAGTATCCTTCTCCAGGATATTCTTATTTTTGACTCGTATATCGGTATTTTTGTATTTATTTCCATCTCCTTGATTTTTTGAAAGACGGTACGTATCATGGAAACAGGAGCCGGAGAAAGGCGGGAGAGGGATGCGCTACCATTTTTATCAGCGTCTGTCGTTCAAATTTTTTCTCTGTATCTTTTTCGCACTCCTCCTGCCGGCGGGGACGGTGTTCCTGCTCACAAACCTTTATTACCGAGACCTGATAAAAAGCGAGATCCACGCGCGCACGGAGGAGACGCTGGTCTACTGTGAAAAAAGCGTGGAAGATGTCTTTCTGAGGATGATCACCCTCTCCAACCTCATCAACGACCACGCCTTTGTGCAATGCCTCAAGGCCCCGGAGATGAGCTATTACGAGCGGTACATCCAGTTCGACCGCATGGTGGACACGCTCAATACGCTCACATCCCAGAACGTTGACCTCAAGGATACCATCGAGATCGCCCTCATCGACACCCGCCGGGATGTCTATTCCAGCACCGATACCCTCCTGGACCCGGCGCAGATGCCCCAGTGGGGCCAAACGGAGCCCGTCGTTTGGCGGTTCGTGGGCGAGGCGGGGGACGAGCGCCGCTTCGTGCTCTCCCGCGTGCTTTACAACAACAATTCTCTGGACGACCCGGTGGGCGTACTCACCATCACCGTGGCGGAGGCCGGGCTCATCCCGGTGCTGGAGGAATATGTGGACCTTGCGCAGGACTGCATCCTGCTGTACTTGAGCGGGGGCGAATATCTCACGGGGTTTTACAATGGTCCGGACAGTCCCCGGGCGGTATTTGATGAATTTTGGACACGCTACGGCACCGCCCGCCCCGCCGGGGAGATCCAGCAGCTGGGCGCGCAGCGGTACCTGGTGAACACCTACGCCGTCAACGAGGCCATGCGCTTCAATGGCGAAAAACTGCGCGTGCTGATCTTGACCGATTACGACAGTGTTTTCGGCGCCGCGGACGCGCAGGCTGCCGCCATGCTGTGGCTTTTGGGCTCCGTGCTGCTGGCGATGCTGCTGCTGAGCGCCTACCTCTCTCTGCGCCTTGTGCGGCCCATCCGCCGCCTGGACGCGGCCATGCGCGGCTTTTGTGTGGGCGAGGAGCCCGCCGCGCAGCCGCACCTGCCCCGGGATGAAGTGGGCAGCCTTTATGCCAGCTACCGTGAGATGGCCCGTTCCATCAACACGCTGTTCCGCAATCTCCAGCGGGAGCACACGGTGCGCGAGAACTACCGCTATGAATCGCTGCGCGCCCAGCTCAACCCGCATTTTCTCTTCAACTCGCTGAACGCCATCAAGCTCTCCGCCAAGATGATCCATGCGGACGGCATCGCCGACAGCATCGACACGCTGGCGCACATGCTGCGGTACAGCATGGCAAAGGGGGAGAGCCTGGTGCCGCTGTCGGCGGAACTGGAAAACATCCGGAATTATCTGAATATCCACAACAACCGCTTTGGCAACCATGTGACGCTGGAACTGGATGACAGCGTGAAGGACTTTTTGGGGCACAAGGTCATCAAGTTCTTTTTGCAGCCCGTTGTGGAAAACTGCATCGCGCACGGCTTTCAAGACTATACCGACAACGGCATCATTATGATCTCCTGCGGCGCGCAGGACGGCTGCCTGTCCATCGTTGTGCAGGACAACGGGAAGGGGTTTTCCCCGCAGGCGCTGGCGGAATGGGCCGCCGCGCCACGCCCCGGGGAAGGGCACTCGTTCAACGGGCTGGGCCTGGCTGCCATCGACCAGATCATCAAGGTGACCTACGGCGGCGCCTACGGTCTGCACATCCACAGTACGCCATATGAAGGCACCAGCGTCACCTACCTGCTGCCGCTGGAAAACGAAAGTGAGGGAACGGATGGCAACGCGCATCATGATCGTGGATGACGAGTACATCATCCGCCTGGGCCTAGTCTCTATGCTGGACTGGGAGCGCCATGGGTATACGGTCTGTGCGACGGCACAGGACGGCGCGGACGCGCTGGCCAAGATCCCCGCGGCAAAGCCGGACATCATCCTCACCGATGTTCTCATGAAACCCATGGACGGCCTGACGCTGCTGGAGAAATGCCGGGAGCTGTATCCCCGCATCCGCTTTCTGCTGCTGAGCAATTACACGGATTTCCCCTTTGTGAAACGCGCGCTTCAGCTGGGCGCAGACGACTATATTTTTAAGCTGGAGTTGGAGGAAGAAGGGATCCTGCGCGCGCTGGAGGACGTACGCGCCCGTCATTTCGCCGTCCCTGCCACCGGGGACGAGAGCAGCCGGTTCTACGTGCGGCACAGCGCTGCCGAGACGCTGCTGTCCCATCAGCCCGCCGCTGCCGGAGCGGTGAACGGGCGGCTGGGCGCTGCACTCTCTTTTCAAAATTACCGCATCCTGCTGGTGCGCGCGCATATCTTCTCCGCGCCTTCCTCTCCGCCCCACATGCTCAAGCAGGCGCTGCAGAACCTTTTGGAGGATGTGCTGGCCAGCCACCCCGGCGCCTGTGTGTTCTGGCGGCGGGACCTGGATTACCTGGTGTACCTGGAGGCCTCAGCAGACAGCTGCGGACAGCTGTTCACTCAGATGCGCGGCGAGGTGGAAAAATACCTCAGCGGCTGCGCTGTGGGGGCGATGAGCGGCGTCCTGCAGGGCACCGCCGCCTTCGCGCAGGGCGTGGCGGTCTGTGACGAAATGCTGGAACAGACCTTCTACGACGGCCAAACGCCTTTTTTTACGTGCGGCACGGCGTTTGGGGAAAGGCCAAGCCGCGAGGCTCTACACGATTTTTGTGAAAAGGTGAAGCAGGCGGTGCTGCAGGAGCGCGCCGAGGCGTGCAGCGTGCTGTGCGGCGCGTTTTTTGAGGATCTGGAGCGCCGCCGCCCGCCGCCGGAGCTTGTAAAAAAGGACGTCCTGTTCGCCGCGGAATATCTCTTCCGGGAGGTGGAGCGCACCCTCGCGGGCCTGGGCGCCGCGCCAGAGAAGAGCGCGCTGCCGGAGCTCCCTCCCTCCGGCGGCAGCTGCGAGGGGCCCGCCTTTGCGACGTTACAGGGGTTGAAAAAGTGGTTCGAAGGCTGCCTCCAAGCCCTGTTCGCGCTCTCCGGCCCCGCGGTACAGCGGCGGGAGATCGTGATGGCGAAAAATTATGTGAGTGCAAACTTGGAACAAAAGATCACGCTTCCCATGGTGGCAAGATACGTCAACCTTAACGAAAGCTATTTCTCCCATTTGTTCAAAAAGGAGATGGGCTGCAATTTCATCGATCACGTGAACTCCCAAAAGATCGAGCGGGCGAAGGTGCTGCTGCGCCAGACGGATCTGAAGGTGAACGAGATCTCCGCGCAACTTGGCTTTGAGAACGCTAACTATTTCAACATCCTTTTCAAACGCCTGGCGGGGACGTCGCCCAACGCATACCGCAACGAAGGAAGATCAAAGCCCCAATAAACGGAAAGGACTTGTTTTCGATGCCGGAATATGAATTTTTTCTCGCTTCCTCCCTGGAAAAGGTGTTCCCATCCCGCCGCCCGCAGGCGCTCATACCGGGGGCGCAGCTGTCGGTGTGGCGCGGAACGCGCGCCGCCGTCCAGCTCATTTATACGGCCCGCGCGGGGGCGCCCGGCATGCCGGTGCAGCGCTTTTCGGTGGAGGTCGCGGGCGCGCCGGCGCCGGCGGTGCTGCGCAGCGTGGAGCTTGTGCCGTCGGATTATCCCTGCTATGAGGACGTGGACACCTATTATATCACCAAAGAGCCCGGCCTCTTCCCGGACCTGCTCTCGCCGCTCGCCACACCGCTCGTGATGCCGCTGCCCCGCCAGTACCGCAGTGTGTGGCTGAGCTGGGACATTCCGGCGGACACGGAACCGGGCCGGTATCTTGTCACGGTGACGGCGCGCGCACTGGCGCAGGAAACACAGCCCAACGGCACGGTATTCACGGACCCCGCCGCCGCCGGCCTGACGTACGAGAACAGCTTCGTGCTCTGCGTGGGGCGCGCGGCGCTGCCCGCACAGACGCTGATACACACCGAGTGGTTCCACACCGACAGTCTGGCGCAATATTACGGCGTACCGCCTTTCAGCGAGGAGCACTGGCGCATCGTGGAGGAGTTTATCCGCGCGGCGGCGGAGCACGGCATCAATATGCTGCTCACGCCGGTGTTCACGCCGCCGCTGGACACGGCCGTGGGCGCCCGTCGGATGACGGTGCAGCTGGTGGACGTGCGCCGTGACGCGGGAATTTATACCTTCGGCTTTGAAAAACTGGCGCGCTGGACAAAGCTGTGCAAGCGGCACGGGGTAGAATATCTGGAGATCCCGCACCTGTTCACACAATGGGGGGCCCTGGCCACGCCGCAGATCATGGCAGCGGTGGACGGGGAGGAAAAGCGTATCTTCGGCTGGGACGTACCGGCCCAGAGCGGCGAATACCGCGCATTCCTTTGCGCCTTTTTGCCTGCCCTGCGCACCGAGCTGGCGCGCCTTGGGTACGGCGGCAGCCGGGTGTATTACCACATTTCCGACGAGCCCGCCGAAGCGCAGCTGGCATCTTACCGCGCCGCCCGGGCGCAGGTGGCCGACCTGCTGGATGGCTGCCAGGTCATCGATGCGCTGAGCAGCTTTTCATTCTACCAAGAGGGCCTCGTCCCCACGCCCGTGTGCGCGACCGACCATCTTCGACCCTTCTTTGACGCGGGCGTACCGGAGCTGTGGGTATATTACTGCTGCGGGCAGAGCAACTTGGTGCCCAACCGCTTTTTTGCCATGGAGAGCGCGCGCAATCGCATCATGGGCGTGCTGATGTACCTCTATGGTGTCAAGGGCTTTTTACACTGGGGCTATAACTTTTACAGCGCTAAGTTCTCCCTGCGCCCTATCGACCCTTACCGCGTGACCCATGCGGACTACGGGTTCCCCTCGGGCGATGCGTTCCTCGTCTATCCGGGGCCGGACGGCAAGGCGTTGTCCTCCGTGCGCGCCGAGGTGCAGGATGACGCACTGTTGGACCTGCGGGCCCTGCAGTATTTGGAAAAGCTGGCCGGACGTGATTTTACGGTGGCGCTCATTGATCAGGAGTCGCCGGCAGCCCCCATGACGTTCACCGATTATCCCCGCAGCCCCGACTATCTGCTGGCCCTGCGCGAGCGCGTGGCACAGGATATCGAGCAACGGTCCCCCCGCCTTTCGCAGCCCTGAGGCCAGGGACAAAAAATGGCGCCGATCCGTGAAATCCACGGCTTGGCGCCATTTTTTGAAGGTGAAGCAGTTCTCCAAGTCCGGAAAGTTGATGGAGGATCCTTCCTCCTCCGGGGTGAATACGGCGAGATAAACGTATTTTGCCATAATCGTCGCCTCCTTTTCAGTGGGAGGGTTTTCCACGTATTTTTAAGATATGTTTATAATATCTCAAGTTGTATCATCAAGGTGAAACGACAAAATCAGATTTCCTTTCGTTGTCGCAGATTGATAAGTTCACTGAAATTTGATATAACAGAGGCAGAGAAAGGAGGGTCACATGACACCCAAAGTTTTAGAAGTGGCCCCGCTTGCAAGGCATCAGCTGAAGATCAAATTCGAGACCGGGGAAACAAAGATATTCGACGTTTCCCCCTATATCTCCGGCCATTGGTTTGGCCAACTGCAAAACGAAGCCTTTTTCGCTTCCGTGCGCCCGCGCGGACGCACTGTGGAGTGGGCGGGCGGCCAAGACGTGGCCCCACATGAGCTCTACGAAGACAGTGTCCCTTATCAGGAGCATGGCCGCCATACCTGAAATTGCCCGCCCTCCGCAAGGAGGCCGGGCTGCCCCAGGCCCAGCTCACCAGAATCAAACAGGGCCCTCTCACGCGCATGGAACGCAAGAGGGGATCGACCCCGTAACGGCAAAAAAGGAGGTCCGCCTGGAACGCTTGCTTCCAGGCGGGTCTTTCTCTGCGAACGGCCAAAACAGCAGTGAATTAAGAACCTGATAAGAATCTTGCTGGTTGTGTCAGGGCATCGACTCAAGCCCAAAATGTTTTTCTACCATCCGCAGTGTTTTTTCTACCGTACGGCCGCCGTCTCTTTCGATCCAAAAATAGGGACTCTTCTTGATCGACTCGTATTTTTCTCTGTTGATCCGTTCAAGTGTTTTTTCACAGTTGGCTTTGGCACGGCCTGGATCGGACGCACTGTTGAGAAACTGCGTGAAATCTTCGTGATCCGGCCTGTTGCAGTAATCCTCCATGATGTTTTTCGGGTCCCTGATCAGAAAAACGATATGGGACGGATCCGTGATCTGCGCGGCTTCTTCCAAAGACAAATGCAAATCACAAACAACCGTTTTGTCTTGCGCCATCCTGATGAGATCTGTTATCACAAAATCCAACTGTTCCCGGATGCTGTCCACAAGCCACTTGGCATATTTCGTATCAGGTCTTAAAAAGAATTCATCGGCGTTGGCAAATTCCTGATTCATTGCGGGCTGGGCGATCCGATTGGACAAACTCTTATGTTTCGAAAATTCTTCATCCACGTCATAAAGGACAAAGCCATATTTTGCTGATAACGCCCGTGAAATGGTCGTTTTTCCGCCACAGGGCGTCCCTGTGATAAAGTAAACATTTTTAAGACACTGTTTTATCACGTGATCTTTGATTTCCATGGAGGAACTCCTTTTTATACAACAACAAACGCCTGTCTTCTCTACCAATATAACATAAAAAGCCAGGACAAAATAGACATGGCATCTATTTTTTCCTGGCTTTTATGTGAGCTTCGCTGGATTCCGTTGTTATTCGATTTGCAGATGGGGATTTGAACTAACATGGTCTATCTTGGGGTTAATGTTTTAATCGTTTGGAAGAATTCTTTTTCTCGTTCTTCATCAAGGAGGATTTCCAAAAAATCTTTCTCATCAAAATTTTCAGAAATTCTTCGATAAACAATTTCCCCGAGATTCCGTAGCCTTCGTAACTTTACATTGCTCTGAATTCGCTGTTGCAACACTACGTTTGATTTAATGGTGTCTATAAATGCGTGTGCAGACTCGTCATCAAATTTCTCAAACATTTGAGGAATTTTAACTGCCGCTCCATTAGCATAAAAATCTGTTCGCGAATAGTTAGCACTGCCGCCAACATGACCCACGTAAGTTTGAGTCAACCCTTTTACATAATCAGGGACCAATTCCCGTGGAATATATCCAGCATATCTGCTCAATTCATCAACGCACGCATTCTCGGTCGAAAAAACATCGAGGTGGTCAATGAGCTTTTGTATATAAGGTGCGATTTGGTATTTTCTCGCACGAGTTGTCAGATACTTCTTTGATCCTACAAGGCCAATAAAGGCAAAGGCATAATCGGTCGCCACAATGTTCCCTTTTGCAATTTCTTGATCAACTCTGTGTGAAACTTGAATTGCAGTTTCTTTGGGTAACACCCTCCATAGAATGGGAGCAACTACCTCAATATTTGAACGCAATATAGAGGAGCAACTATCATTTATATAGGAGTTGAACAGCCGGTTGACTAGTTCTGTTTTATAAATATCAGGCAAGTCTGAAATTGCATCTGATATACTAAACTCATTTCTATCAAAATCTCCACAGCCCATATTATTGATATAATCATCTATGTCAATAATCTGAGGGGGATATTCTTGGCTCAATACATATTTTATACAGTCCTCCATCATTGACAGAGCTTTTAAGACACCCGGCTCAGAACTTCTGGGATGCCCATCAAAAATATGCCGAGTCTCTTTCGCCTGTTTAAGAACTTTATGCGCTTCCCATCCAATCACTCCAATCTTATATGCACCATCTATCAGCATCTCATCATTCACATAATCTTGGAAATCTTCATATTTGGAAATCGTGTGTGCTGGTTTCATTTCCTTATTAAACATGGTCAAGCTTCTAAAGGTTATCTTATTGCGCAAATCATCGACAACTGCATTCCAGAATGAACCAATGGCACTACGATATCCACCCACGGACAAGACCCGTAGTGTTTCAAGAACATATGGGCTGTCACGCAAATCCTCTCTAATGTAAGAGAACCGCTCTTGGAATAAACTCAAATCCCTATCACTTGGAACTACTATCGCTTGATTGGGAGAGCAAACCAGGCCTGACTCCATTTCCCGTCCTCCTTATGGTACTTTTATCAAGTCGATTATAGCACAAAATTTGGATTTCTACCATAGTAATCAGCCAATCGACAATTTCATGCTGAACTCCTGCGAGGGCTCTTTCGAGCGTTCCTGCTTAAGTCGCTGCACCTTTTCAAAGTCCTCGGCAGGGATGATGGCGTCGTGGTGGTTTTTGACCAATACTTTCGCCAACTCTCCGTCGTTCTGGAACTGCGTACCGCAAACACTCATTGTCTTTTGAAGCAACACCACGCCGGTGTATTTTTCGTTGGACAGGAGTTTGGAGATGGATTCACGACTCCACTTGGCTTTTCCAGTGGGAGAGAGGATTCCCTGCTTCTCCAAACCTGCGGCGATTTCCCCAAGGCTGTCCCCGGCGAGGTAACGGTCGAAAATCCAGCGGACAATTATGGCCTCGGTTTCGTTGACGGTGAGTTCACCGTCAGACTGTGCATCGTATCCGTAACAGACTCGGTTCGCCATTTTGCAATCGGCAGTTTGAAAGGATTTTCGAAGGCCTGTTGTGATTTGCTCGCTCTTTTCAAAGCAACTCATGGTTTATAACCTCTTTCATCGGAAATTTGGACATAAAAAAGGCACAATAGCCTTTTATAGCCATCGTGCCTCAAATAGTTCATGTTCTGTTTTCGTGTGGGTTTAAATCCTCATCTTCTTTTCTGCTTAAACTGCTTAAAATTCCGCAAACCCGCATGGATAAAGAAAAAGTTGACAAGTTCTTCTTGGAAAACTTGTCAACTTATCTTGGCGGAGATGTAGGGATTCGAACCCTAGCGACCCGTTAAGGCCCTATCGCATTTCGAGTGCGACCTCTTCGACCAGCTTGAGTACATCTCCATATAATTGAGCAGCAAAGGGAAGATATTATAACGGGACGCCCGCGAAGCGGGCCACAACAAAACCGCATTTACTGCGGTTTTGCCCGTTACAATGTTCTAAGGCCGGACAGCGACAGCCGTCCAGGGACGTGCGCAGCACGGCCCGTCGGCCGCGCCAGCGGCGGCCTTCGGGAGATTATAACGGGACGCCCGCGAAGCGGGCCACAACAACAATGCACTTGCTGCATTGTTGCCCGTTACAATGTTCTAAGGCCGGACGGCGACAGCCGTCCAGGGACGTGCGTAGCACGGCCCGTACGCCGCGCCAGCGGCGGCCTTAGGTTATTATACCATGACGCCGCGCCAGCGGCTTCCACAAAACCGCACTGGCTGCGGTTTTGCATGGTACAATGGCTTGGAGGCCGGACGGCGGAGCCGTTCCCGGGCTGCGCTTTGCACGGCCCGTCAGCCGCGCCAGCGGCGGCCTCCGGGAGATTATAACGGGACGCCCGCGAAGCGGGCTACAACAACAATGCACTTGCTGCATTGTTGCCCGTTACAATGTTCTAAGGCCGGACGGCGACAGCCGTCCTGTAGATGCCCGCAGGGCAGCTACTTTTGCCGCGCCAGCGGCGGCCTCCAAGACATTATAGCAAATCGCCGCACCGGCGTCAATGCCGGTGCGGCCTGCTTTTTTCGTTACACGGTGGGCAGGACGTCTTTTAAAATGCAGATGTAATGTAACACGCTGCCCGCCAGCACGAAGAGATGCCACACGCCGTGCATATAGCGCAGGCGGTGCTGGAGACGGTAGAACGCGATGCCGCCCGTGTAGCACAGCCCGCCGCCCAGCAGCAGCGCAAAGCCGCCCGGCGACAAGGCGCGCAGCATCTGCGGCAGCGCGAACACCGCCGCCCAGCCCATGGCGACGTACAGCACCATTGACACCTTGGCGAAGCGGTCCACACTGACGGCGTTGAGGCCGATGCCCACCAGCGCCAGGCCCCACAGCAGGCAGCACAGCACCGCGCACCAGATGCTGCCCCGCAGCAAAAGCAGCAAAAACGGCGTATAGCTGCCCGCGATGAGC
>CATXYA010000024.1 GCA_958403605.1 uncultured Oscillospiraceae bacterium | reverse complement strand
ATTTTGAAAAAAACAAGTTTTTTTCAAAATGGACAAGGAAAATGCGCTGTTCCTGCGTATAACTATATAGAGTTGTCTGTGGGGAAAGGGGAGAGCGCATGTGACGGTACGGGAACGCACCCAAGAGATCGAGCGGATGACGCTGGCGCCTTGGGCGACCTTGAGCGAGGACAGCCGGGGCCGCGCCCGGCCCGAGGAGGAATGTCCTATCCGGCCCTGCTTCCAGCGGGACCGGGACCGGGTGATCCACTCGAAGGCCTTTCGCCGCCTGAAGCAGAAGACCCAGGTGTTTCTCTCCCCGGAGGGGGACCATTACCGCACCCGCCTGACGCACACGCTGGAGGTCAGCCAGATCGCCCGCACCATCGCCCGTGGCCTGCGTTTGAATGAGGACCTCACCGAGGCCATCGCCCTGGCGCATGACCTGGGGCACACGCCCTTCGGCCACGCGGGCGAGCGGGCGCTGAACGCGCTGAACCCCACGGGCTTTCATCATTACGTGCAGAGCGTGCGCGTGGCCGAGCGGCTGGAGAAGGACGGCAGGGGCCTCAACCTGTGTTGGGAGGTGCTGAACGGCATGGCGTGCCACACCAAGGGCACCTGGCCCGCCACGCCTGAGGGCTGCACCGTGCGCTATGCCGACCGCATCGCCTATATGAACCATGATATCGAGGACGCCATCACGGCTGGGGTCTTAAAAAAAGAGGACCTTCCCGGCGACATCGTGCGCGTGCTGGGAGACGGAAAATCCGCCCGCATCTCCACCTTGGTGACGGATCTGATCGAGCACAGCGAGGAAGGGCAGCTGGCGATGTCCGCGGAGATCGGCGCCGCCTATGAGGCGCTGCACGCCTTCATGTACGGCACTGTGTATGTGGACAAGACGGCGAAGCATGAGGAGCAGAAGGTGGAAAAGCTGCTGACGGACCTCTACCGCCATTTCCACGACAACCCCATGCAGATGCCGCAGAATTATTTGTATATCGTCTATGAGGAGGGCGTGGATCGCGCGGTGACGGATTTCATTTCCGGCATGAGCGACGAGTATGCCATCCGCATCTATGAAGAATTGTACGTGCCGCAGAAATGGCAGGTGCTGTGACGGGAGGAAGCAATGGACGAAAAACGGTTTGAAGTGCTTACCAAAGAGGCCAGCGGAGTGATGGGCGAGATCCGCATCCTGCTGGACAGGGAGACCGGCGTGCAGTACCTATACTACTCGCTGGGCTATGGCGGCGGCCTCACGCCGCTGCTGGGGCCGGACGGCAAGCCCGTCGTCGGCCCGAAGGACTAAAGGCCATGGGCTCGTTTTTCTGGATGGACGCGCTGTTCTCCATCCTCTTTTTCCTCGTGTTCGGCCTGGTGCTGGCGATGTTTTTGGTCACAGCGGTGCGCGGCATCGGCCAGTGGCGCAAAAACAACGCTTCCCCGGTGCTGACAGTGGACGCCACGGTGGTGGCAAAGCGGGAGCATGTGTCGCATCACCGCCACAACAATGATCAGATGATGGATTCCACCTCCACTTCCTATCATGTCACCTTTGAGGTGGAGAGCGGGGACCGCATCGAATTGAACGTGCCCGGCAGCGAGTACGGCCTGCTGGCGGAGGGGGACCGCGGACGGCTGACCTTCCAGGGCACGCGTTACAAGGGCTTCGCGCGGGTGCGCTGAATGCGGGTTTGGCCGCAAGAGAGGGGGGATGGGCCTTGATCCCACAGGATTATATTTACGAGCTGGTACAGCGCAATGATATGGTGGACGTGGCAAGCGGTTACGTACAGCTGCGGCGGCGCGGGCGCACCTACACGGGCCTGTGCCCGCTCCACAGCGAAAAGACGCCGTCCTTTGTGGTGTACCCGGAGACGCAGTCGTTTTACTGCTTTGGCTGCGGCGCGGGCGGCGACGTCATCACCTTTATCAAAAAGATCAACAACGTGGACTATGTGGAGGCCGTGAAGACGCTGGCTTCGCGGGCGGGCATGCCCCTGCCGGAAGAGGACGACAAAGCGGGGCGGCTGCGCAGCCGCGTCGTCTCCATCAACAAAGACGCGGCGCGCTTTTTCTTCTCCTGCCTGAACGCGGAGGAGGGCAAGGCGGCCCGGGCATACTGGCGCGGGCGCGGCTTGTCGGACGCCACCATCAAGCGCTTCGGCCTGGGCTATGCGCCGGACAGCTTCAACCGCGCGCGGGACCATCTGCGCCATCTGGGCTATTCCGACGAAGAGCTGCTGGCCTCGGGGCTTGTCAAGCGCAGTGAAAAGGGGAACATCTTCGACGTGTTCCGCAACCGTGTGATGGTGCCCATCTTTGATCTGCGCGGCAATGTCATCGCCTTTGGCGGGCGCAACATGGGGCCGGAGAAGCCGAAGTATATCAACAGCCCCGAGACGGTGTGCTACAAGAAAACGCGCACGGTGTTCGCTTTGAATGTGGCGAAGAAAAGCACCGTCCGCCGTTATATCCTATGTGAGGGCTATATGGACGTCATCAGTATGCACCAGGCCGGGTTCGACACGGCGGTGGCCTGCTGCGGCACGGCCCTGACGCCTGAGCAGGTGAAGCTGATCGGCGAGTACGCCGACGAGGTGGTGCTGTGCTACGACTCCGACGAGGCCGGGCAGAAGGCCACCGCCCGGGCCATCCGCCTGTTTGCAGACAGCCCGGTGAAGCTGTCGGTACTCAACATCCCCAACGCCAAGGACCCGGACGAGTTCATCAAAAACTATGGCCGCGAACGCTTTGAGCAGCTGCTGAACGGTTCGGCCAACGCGCTGGAATACGAGCTGGGCAAGGCGCGGGCCAAGTACGACATCGCCACGCCGGACGGCAGGGTGAGCTATTTGAAGGACGCGGTCAACATCCTGGCGGGCAAGGTGACGGCCATCGAGCGGGACGTCTACTTGGGCCGCCTGGCCGAGGAGACGGACGTGGCGAAGAACGCCATCCAGGCGCAGCTGGACGGCGCCATCCGCGCCCGCAGCCGCCGCATGGAAAAGGAGCGGGAGCGCAAGCTGCTGGAAGAAGGGGCGGGCGGGCGCATCAACGTGCCCTACAGCCAGGGCGGGCAGAAGGCGCTGGGTGTGGTGTTCGCCGAGCAGCAGCTGGTGGCCGCCATTCTGAAAAACCCGCAGCACCTGGACCTCGTCAAAAACCGGGTGCGGCCCGAGCAGTTTTTGGACGCGGGCATGTCCCGCGCCTACGCGCTGCTGCTGGAAAAGGGGGAGCGCAGGGAACTGCTGGATTTTTCCTCCATCAGCGGCGAGCTGCCAGAGGAGACCGTGGCGCTCATCAGCCGCATTCTGGCGCAGAACTACGACGTGGGCTTTGCCGCCCAAGACGTGGAAATGTATCTCAAACGCATCGAGGACAGCTTGCCCGAGAGCAGCAGGGCCGCCGAAAAAAGCGCGGACGAGCTGGCGGCCTATCTGCAGGCGTTAAAAGAAAAGAAAGCATAAAGGGGAAAATGGATATGTCTGAAAAGAAAAATGTGATCGCCAATTTGGTGGAGACCGGCAAACGCAACGGCAAGGTGACCACGAAAGAGATCAACGACGCTTTGGAGGAAATGAACTTCGAAGTGGAGCTGGTGGACAAGCTGTACGAAAACCTGGAGGCCAACAGCATCGAGATCGTGGACGAGCCCGACGCCGACGTGGAGGAGTTCACGCTGACCGAGGACAACGTGGAGGTGCTGGAGAGCGCGCTGTCCGCCGAGGGCGTTTCCATCGACGACCCCGTGAAGGTCTATCTGAAAGAGATCGGCCGTGTGCCGCTGCTGACGCCCGACGAGGAGATCGACCTGGCGATGAAGATCCAGGCGGGCGGCCCCGAGGGCGACAAGGCCAAGCAGCGCCTGTCCGAAGCCAACCTGCGCCTGGTGGTCTCCATTGCCAAGCGCTATGTGGGCCGCGGTATGCAGTTCCTTGACCTCATCCAGGAGGGCAACCTGGGCCTCATCAAGGCGGTGGAGAAATTCGACCACACCAAGGGCTTCAAATTCTCCACCTATGCCACATGGTGGATCCGCCAGGCCATCACCCGCGCCATTGCGGACCAGGCCCGCACCATCCGCATCCCGGTGCATATGGTGGAGACCATCAACAAGGTGAAAAAGGTCTCCAGCCAGCTGCTGCACCGCAACGGCCACGAGCCCACGGCGGACGAGATCGCCGCCGAGCTGAATATGCCCGTGGACAAGGTGCGGGAGATCATGCGCGTGGCGCAGGAGCCCGTGAGCCTGGAGACGCCCATCGGCGAGGAAGAGGACAGCCATTTGGGTGATTTCATCCCCGACGAGGACGCGCCGGTGCCCGCCGAGGCCGCCAGCCACACGCTGCTGAAGGAGCAGCTCTCCACCGTGCTGAAAAGCCTGACCCCGCGCGAGGAAAAGGTGCTGCGCCTGCGCTTCGGCCTGGAGGACGGACGCCCCCGCACGCTGGAGGAAGTGGGCAAGGAATTCAACGTCACGCGCGAGCGCATCCGCCAGATCGAGGCCAAGGCCCTGCGCAAGCTGCGCCACCCCAGCCGCTCGAAAAAGCTGCGTGACTTCCTGGATTGAACCATGGCGACGAATATGACACAGGGGCCCGTGATGGGCCCCTTGGTACGTTTCACCGTCCCGCTGGTGCTGGGCAACATTTTTCAGCTTACTTATAATGCCGCCGACAGCGTGATGGTGGGCCGCCTGGTGGGCACGGACGCTCTGGCGGCGGTGGGCGTGGCGGGCCCGGTGATGAACATCATGACCTTTTTGGTGGTGGGGGCCTGCCTGGGCGCCGGCGTGCTGATGAGCGAGTTCTACGGCGCGGGCGACGAGCGCGTGCTGCGCCGCGAGGTGGGCACCACGCTGACGGCGGGGCTGGCGTTCACGCTGCTGCTGTCGCTGCTGTGCGGTGTGTTTTCGCCCGCGCTGCTGCGCCTGACACGGGTGGAGGACGCGCTGCTGCCCCAGGCGACGGTGTATCTGCGCGTCATCTGTGTGGCGCTGTCCTTCACCTTCCTTTATAACCTGTTCGCCGCGGCCCTGCGCGCGGTGGGGGATTCCCGCACGCCGCTGGTGTTCCTCATTTTTTCCAGCGTGCTGAATGTGGGCGCCAATTATCTGATGATGGGCGTTTTCCGCTTTGGGGTGCTGGGGGCGGCGCTGGCCACGGCGCTGGCGGAGGGCATCAGCGCCCTGCTGTGCGCCGGGTACGTCTTTTGGCGCATCCCGCTGCTGCGCCTCAAACGGGGAGACCTGCGCGTGGAAAAAACGCTGCTGCGGCGCACACTGGGCTACAGCTCGGCCACGGCCATGCAGCAGACGGCCCTGCATGTGGGCAAGCTGCTGGTGCAGAGCTGCATCAACGGCCTGGGCGTCGCCACCATCGCGGCCTTCAACGCCGTCAACCGCATCGACGACTTCGCCTATACGCCGCAGCAGAACATCGGTAACGGCATGGCGACCTTCATTGCCCAAAACCGCGGCGCGGGCCGCACGGACCGCATCAAAAAAGGCTTTTGGGCTGGCGGCCGTTTAGAGGGCGGCTATTTTGTGCTGCTGTGTACGGTGGTGTATCTGGGCGCAGAGGGCATCATGAACCTCTTCGTCACGGATTCGCCTGAGGTGGTGGCCATGGGCACCCAGTACCTGCGCTGGATGGCGGTATTCTACATCATGCCCATGTGCACCAACTGGATCCAGGGCTATTTCCGGGGCATGGGCAACATGAAGATGACGGCCATGTCCACGTCCGTGCAGATGGTGGGCCGCGTCATTTTCACCTTTCTGCTGGCGCCGCGCTACGGCATCGTGGGCGTGGCCTTCGCCCAGCTGGGCGGCTGGGTCGTGATGCTGGCCTACGAGGTGCCATACCTGATCCGGGCACTGAAAGAGACAAGATGAGATAACAGAGGGTAGGGGACGGCGTTCCCTGCAGGATGTGGTCCATAGGCGGCCGGCAGCGGTGCCGGAATGCGAAAAGGGCGCGTTTTAAAACGCGCCCTTTTTTGCTTGTGGGAACGGAAAGGTTCCTGCGCGCCCCCTCATCCGCTTCACTTCGTTCAGCACCTTCCCCCACCGGGGGAAGGCAGCGCGGGCGGCGTCCCGCCGCCCTGCTCTTACTTTCTATGAGCTTTACGCCTATTAATATCTTTTTATAAACGTAAAGCTACGTTGTTTTTCCGCGAAAGCAAGGAAAAACAAAAGCCTTCCCCCGGTGGGGGAAGGTGGCTGATGCGCAGCATCAGACGGATGAGGGGGCGCCCGCACACGTTTCCTTTTGTTCGCAGCGGCGGCCATTGGCCGCCTGCCCTCCCGTTCGTTGCTCAAAAGCGAAAAACAAAAATCAGCGCGCTGCAATTTGTTTTGCAGCGCGCCTTTTTTATTCAATTTTTCACTTCAGATAGTCGCTGGCGCAGAACAGGCGCTGCCCGTTGTACATGACAATGGACCAGCCGCTGCTCAGCACACCCACCCGTTCCAGCTGGGTGCCCGCGGGCACGACGGCCACGATGGTGGCCGTCAGGTCGTCGCTGTCGTGCAGACGCAGGTTGGCGGTGGTGGTCACCGTCTGCTCCACGTCCGTCACCGCCGGCTCCCCGGCGTTCATCTGGCTGGGGCGCTGGGTGGTGAGATACTGGGTGGCGCTGTAGCCGCTGACGCCGTTGTACTCCACGCGGCTCCAGGCGCCGTCCATGGAAATGCCTGTGCGGTGAAATTCGCTGCCCTTGGCCGGCGTCTCCAGGATCTTACCGCCCAGGCTGGGCGTCTCCCGGATGTGCAGGTTGGTGATGGGGAACACAGATTCATCCGCCGCCGTGAAGGCCTCCGGCTGCTGGGCATTTGGGGCCTGGGGCTGCTCCTGTTGCAGATATTGGGTGACACAGTATACCGTCTTGTTATTGTACTGCACCTGGCACCAGTGGTTGTCCATCAGGGATTCCACATACAGCGCCGTGCCCTTGGGCACCACCGCCACCACCGTGGAATCGGTGGAATACGTGACGTGCAGCTTCAGCGCCACCGTGGTGTAATAGGTCTCATTGGCGGGGGCGAAGTTCACCTCGCCCGCCGGTGCGGCGTCCTGATCGACAGCGCCCGCCGGGGCCTTCGCCGTCAGATATTCCGAATCGCAGTAGGCGGAAACGCCGTTGTAATCCACCTGGCTCCAACCGTTGGCATAGGTACCGGTGCGGTGCAGCGCCGTCCCGGCATCCACCACGCCCACCTTGGCCGCGTCCAGCGAGGGATTTTGGCGGATGCGCAGGCGCACGGTGGAATAAACGGTTTCATCAGCGGCGGTAAAGGCGGTATTTTTATCCGCCTGCTCGCCCAAGGCCTGGGTGGGCTGTGCGGTAGACAGATATTCGCCGAACACATAGGCCGTCTGGCCGTTGTACTCCACGCGGCTCCAGCCGTGAGGGCCCTTGCCCGTGCGGTGCAGCTGCGTCCCCTTGTCAATCGTGGCTAAGATCTTCGCGTCCGTGCTGTTGCCCGTGCGCACGTGCACCCGGTGCGTGGCGTAGACCGTCTCGTCACAATCCTCCATGCCGTCCAGCACCTTTTGCGCCTCTTCCTGCACGTTGGGGGCGTTGTCGATCACCCGGTCTACATAGGCGCCCGTGGTGTCGGTACCCGTCAGCTCGCGGTCTGCGCGGTATTCCACCGCCACCCAGTTGCCCTCCAGCAGGCCGTTCACCGTATCCACCTCGGCGTCCACGGTGGGGAACGTCAACTCGCGCCCCTCCGCCGTGCGGATGGTAACGCTGTTCATGGAAGCGGCCACCACCGTGCCCTGTACCACATAGCTCTGCGTGGGCTCGGCAGTGCTTTGGGCCACGCTGTCCACCGCCGCGCTGCTGGAGGCAGGCGCCGAAGCCGCCGGGGAAGCCGCGGAGGAAGACGACACCTTTGCACCTCCGCAGCCCGCCAGGCTGAGGGCCAGGCCCGCAGCGCCCAGCCATGCGCCCGCTTGTTTGTACCATTGTTTCATTTGACTCTCTCCTCTTCCTTCGGCGAAAAAAGCTGTCGGCTCTCGTCAGATAGACAGGCGCTCCGCAAAAAGCCTTTGGTCAGCCGCGCAAATAAGCGCAAAACCGCCGATATCTTTCGATATTATAAGAGAAAGGCGGGTCCAATGCAGTAATTCCACCCAAAAGGGCCGGAAAATTACGATATTTGGCTGAAATTTTTAACAATAATGTGTTGACTTTTAATATTATAACGAATATAATATTGTCAAGCACTTAGGAAAGGATGGACGCGGAATGGCTTTTAATACAGGCGCAGCCCTGATGGACGCCCTGGTGCTGAGCATCGTCAGCACCGAGAGCACTTACGGGTATAAGATCACGCAGGACGTGCGCAGCGTGATGGACGTCTCGGAAAGCACTTTATACCCCGTTCTGCGCCGGCTGCAGAAAGAGGGTTGCCTGGAAACCTATGACCGGGAATTCGCCGGACGCAACCGCCGTTATTACTGCATTACGGAACAGGGATGCGGAAAGCTGGAACAGTACCGAGAGGACTGGAAGGCGTACGAGGGCAAGATCGACGACTTGTTGTTTGGAGGCATCAACCATGAATAGAGCGGAATTTTTACAGGCGCTGGCCGCCGAGCTCGACAATGTGAGCGAGGAAGAGCGGGCCGAGGCGCTGAAATTCTACGATGAATTCCTCGACGAAGCGGGCCCCGCGGACGAGGAGCGGGTGATCGCCGACCTGGGCGACCCGCACCGCGTGGCCAACATCATCCGGGCCAACCTGGGCCTGCCCGCATCCCCGCGGCGCGAGCGTCCTCAGCCCAAGCTGACGCTGGACGAGACGCCGAAGCCGCAGCGCCAGCCCGCCCAGCCCGATTTGACGCTGGACGGCCCCGATTGGGCCAGCCGCCAGCAGGCGCAGGAGCAGGCCCAAGAGGCTCCGGCACAGCAGCAAGCGGCTGCACCGGAGCCCGAACCCCAACCCGAGCCCTCCGGCCCGGCGTATTCCGGCCCCGCATATTCCCACCCGCAGCCGGAATACGATTACAGCGCCCAGGCGGGCCGCCCCCCGCTGCGGGATTCCAACCGCACGCTATGGATCATTTTGATCGTGCTCACCTTCCCCATCTGGATCGGCCTCATCGGCGGGGCGTTCGGCCTCGTGTTCGGCCTGCTGGGCGGCGTGCTGGGCATCTTCGGCGGCGGCATCGGCGCCATCGCCAGCGGCGTGGGCAGCCTGATCCACGGCATTTTCCACCTCCTGGGGTCGCCCTTCAATTCCCTGGTGGATATGGGCCTGGGCCTTGTGAAGATCGCCGTGGGCGGCATCATGACCGGAGCAGCCGCCTGGTGCCTGGGCAAAGGTGTTCCCTGGGTGGTGCATACCGCCCGCCGCCTTTTCAACTCCATCCGGGGAAAGGTAGGGTTCTGACATGAAAAACAGCTTCAAACACGGCCTCATCGCCTTCACCGCCGTTTTGGCGGTGGGCGCAGTGATGGCGGGCATCGGCGGCATGATGGGCGGCCGCCCCACCCGCAGCGAGGAACGGTTCCTTTTCTCCTCGTTCTTTTCCCACAGCCGCGACGATTCCGCGGCCGAGAGCGCCGTGGGCGCCTCGCTGCACGCCCCCAGCGCCCCAGCGGCGCCTAGTGCGCCTGCAGCACCGGACGCGCCCAGCGCGCCTGCGGCGCCCACCAGCAGCGTGCATAAGTTGAAGGTGGAGCTTGGCGCCGCCGCAGTGACCATCCTGCCCGGCGACGATTTTTCCACCACCTGCAACAGAGAGGGCATTGTCACTTCCCGAATGGACGGCCACACGTATGAGGTGGAAATGGTGGGCACCCTCAAAAACTGGAAGGGCCAGCTGGAGATCACCATCACCGTTCCCCGGGACAGCATCCCCCGCGAGTTGGACCTCGACATCGGGGCCGGGCAAATGACCGTGCAGGACCTTGTCTGCGAGACCGCCGAGCTGGAAGTCGGCGCCGGGCAGATGACGCTGCGAAACGTCGTTTGCACGAACAAATTGGATATCGACCTGGGCATGGGGCAGCTGAAATATGAGGGCTCCGCAAACGGCAGCATCGAGATCGACTGCGACATGGGCGAGGTCAAGCTGACCATCCCGCGCCCGGCGGACTACGGCTACCGCGTCGATTGCTCTATGGGCACCGTCAAGCTGGGCGGCGAAAAACGCCTCTCCGGCCTGTCCAATGAGGCCTCCTACAAGGAAGACGCCGCAACCTTCTTCGACATCGAGTGCGGCATGGGCAGCGTCAAGGTCGATTTCACCTGAGGACAATTTGAGGGGGCAAGCATGCAGTTTGAGGAAGAATACGGGACGGTAAATGGGATCGAGCATTTTCTGCTGCACTACCCCCAAGGGCCGGGCGTCCCCGTGCTGCTCTATCTCCACGGCGGCCCGGGCAGCGTGGAATCGCTGTTTGCGTATGAACTGGACGAGGTGTGGGGCGACCTGTTTACCCAGGTGCACTGGGACCAGCGCGGCGCGGGCAAAACGCTGCGCCGCAACGGCCGGGACGGCTGGCCGAAAACGATCGATCAGATGCTGGATGACCTGCACGGCATCATCGGGCATTTACAGCGAAAATATCACACTGGCAAGGTCGTTCTGCTGGGCCATTCCTGGGGCAGCGTGCCGGGCAACCTCTATGTCCTGCGGCATCCTGAAAACGTTTTGGCCTACATCGGCGTGGGGCAAGTGATCAACATGCGGGAAAATGAGCGGACGGCCTATCAGGAAGTATTGGCCCTGGGGAAGAAGTCCGGCAGCCAACGGCACCTGCGTGCCTTGGCACAGCTGG
>CATXYA010000023.1 GCA_958403605.1 uncultured Oscillospiraceae bacterium | reverse complement strand
ACCGATATTTGCAAGCGCAACGGCAAAAATAAACTGTTGTGGTTTGGGGATAAAAACAAGACCCTTGCATATGAACCCAAATCAAATGAAATGGTCATCACCGTTCATAGATGGTTTGCAAATAAAAGTTGCCCCGGCAATTGGTTATATGCACGATTGGGAAACCTTGCAGCGAAGGTCACAGAAAATTTGAACGGTGGGTCTTCTAACAGCGGCAATGGTACGTTGTACCGGGTTCAGGTCGGCGCATACCGTGAAAAGGCAAATGCTGATGCACAGCTTGCGAAGGTTAAGGCAGCAGGATTTGACACCTATATGATTCAGGTGGATGGTCTTTACAAAATCCAGGTTGGAGCATATAAAGAAAAATCAAATGCGGATGCTATGATGAACAGGGTTAAGGCTGCGGGCTTTGATGCGTTCATCACAACCAAGGGTGGAAGTCCGGCTTCATCCGGGGGTTCTGCTGCACCTGCTACAATCAAGGCGGGAAGTCGTGTGAAACTGAAAAGCGGCGCAAAGACATACACGGGTGGAAGCATTGCAGGATTCGTCTTCAATGACACCTGGATTGTCAGTGAAGTTGTCGGTTCAAGGGCAGTAATTGACAAGAATGTTGGGGGTACAAATTCTATTTGCACACCTGTCAATGTCAAGGATTTGACCCTTGTCTGACAGCTATTTTTTTGTTACTATTTTGTTACTAACGGGCGTGTTTTTCGGCGTTTTCAGAAGGTTGAAAAGTTCAAAGAACCCTGGAAACATGCGGGGAATCGGCAGTAGTAAAATGAACTTTTTTATGGTATAATATTTTTATGACGCTGCTGGCGCAGCGGTGGGGCGTGCGCAGCACGCCTCAAGAAGGGAGGCCCGTCCATGAATGAAATGGAGATCGTCCAGCACCCGCAGATCGGCGGGCTGCGCCTGTTTTTCGACACGGTGGATTACCGCACGCCGCACGCCCACCCCGAATGGGAGCTGCTGTGGGTGCTGGCGCAGCCGCTGGCCGTGACCTGCGGTCCGGCCCGGCACCGGCTTTGCCCGGGCCAGATGGTGCTCTTCAATCCCGGCCAGCTGCATGAATTTCACAAGGTGGCGGACAGCTGCACGTTCCTCTGCCTGCAGATCGCGCCCCAGTGCTTTGCCCAAAGCTTTCCGGCGCTGGAGCGCATCAGCGTGGACGGCATCGACCCGCAGCCCTTTTGGCGGGCGGGGGAGGCCGCCTGGGCCCGGCAGACACTGCTGGCCTGTATGCGTGCCTATCTGGAACAGCCCCCGTGTTATGAACTGTTTTGCCTGGGACAGGTGAGCCTGCTGCTGCACAGCCTGCTGACCTGCATGCCCACCCGCCGCATCACCGCAGAGGAGGCGGCGGAACGGGAACGGCGCAGCGCGCGCCTGGCCCGGCTGCTGGCTTATGTGGATCAAAACTATATGCACAAGATCCGCCTGTCCGATTTCGCGCAGGCGGAGGGACGCTCTATGAGCTATCTGTCCCATTTTGTGAAGGAGACCCTGAACCAGAGCTTTCAGGAATATGTGAACACCGTGCGTTTCAACTGCGCCTGCAAGCTGATCGCGTCCGGCCAGCAGAAAATGCTGGACGTGTGCATGGCCTCCGGGTTTTCCGATTACCGCTATTTTTCAAAGACCTTCCAGCAGCGGCTGGGCATGACGCCCGAGGCCTACAGCCGCCGGGGCCAGGCCACGGACGAGCGGAAGGTGCACCACAGCCTCCACTCACTGGAGCGGTTCTACTCCCGCGCGCAAAGCCTGGCGCTGCTGGAGACCTTCGAAGCCCAATACCGGTGATAACAGCCCGCCGCAAGGCGGGCTTTCGTCATGCTGTACAAAGAAGCGCCGGCGAAAATGGGCAGAAGAGAGAATCCTTCAAAACAGCTAATTTGTCTAATGGGCAGGCCCAATTCGTCAAAGAAACAGCGCCGCTGGGCGCGCTATACTGAAAGCAAAACGGAGGTGTCAGGATGCTGTATATCGGGATCGATCTCGGCACGTCGGCCTGCAAGCTGCTGCTGGTGGACGAAGCGGGCCGGGTGCACAATACTGTCTCAAAAGAATATCCCCTGCGCTTTCCCCAGCCGGGCTGGAGCGAGCAGGCGCCGGAGGATTGGTGGGCCGCGTGCCTGGCCGGCGTGCCGGAGCTGCTGGCGGGCTTTGACGCGGGCGCGGTGCGGGGCATTGGCGTCGGCGGGCAGATGCACGGGCTGGTGGCTCTGGATGAAAATGACCAGGTGCTGCGCCCGGCCATTTTGTGGAACGACGGGCGCACCGCCAAAGAGACCGCCTATTTGAACGAGACCATCGGGCGGGGGACGCTCAGCGCCCGCACGGGCAACATCGCCTTTGCGGGCTTTACCGCGCCGAAGCTGCTGTGGATGCAAAAGCACGAGCCCGAGTTGTTTGGCCGCATCGCCAAGATCATGCTGCCCAAAGACTATCTTGTCTACAAGCTCACGGGGGTGCACGCCACCGACTATTCCGATGCCTCGGGCATGCTGCTGCTGGACGTGCAGCACAAGTGCTGGTCCCCGGAGATGCTGGCCGTGTGCGGCGTGCGCGAGGCGCAGCTGCCGCGGCTCTATGAGAGCTACGACGCTGTGGGCACGCTGCTGCCGGACGCGGCGGCGGCTTTGGGCCTGCCCGCGGACGTGACCGTGTGCGCGGGCGCGGGCGACAACGCCGCCGCTGCCGTGGGCACGGGCACGGTGGGGGAGGGACGGTGCAACATTTCGCTGGGCACCTCGGGCACCGTCTTCATCTCCTCCCGCCAATTCGGCGTGGACGATTCCAACGGCCTGCATGCCTTTGCCCACGCGGACGGCGGCTGGCATTTGATGGGCTGTATGCTCAGCGCCGCCAGCTGCAACAAGTGGTGGCAGGACGAGATCATCGGCACCGCGGACTACCGCGGCGAGGAGGCGAAGATCACGCCCGACAGGCTGGGCCGCAACCACGTGTACTTTTTGCCCTATCTGATGGGCGAGCGCAGCCCCATCAACGACACGGACGCCCGCGCCACCTTTATTGGCATGACGATGGACACCACCCGCGCCGACATGACCCAGGCCATGCTGGAGGGCGTGGCCTTCGCCATCCGCGATTCCTTTGAGGTGGCAAAGGGGCTAGGGCTTTCCATCCCGCGCTCCAATATCTGCGGCGGCGGCTCGCGCTCGGCGCTGTGGCAGACCATCCTCGCCAATGTGCTGGGCATCCCGCTGGATACCGTAAAGACCGCCGAGGGCCCGGGCTACGGCGCCGCCATGCTGGCCATGGTGGCCTGCGGCGCCTATGAAAGCGTACAGGCGGCCGCCGATGCGCTGGTATGCGTGACGGCCACCGTGCAGCCGGACCCGGCGCTGACACAGCGGTATGAGACGCGCTACGCCCGGTTCCGGCAGATCTATCCGGCGTGTAAAGCACTGTTTCCCAAATTGCAGTAAGGAGTGCGTACAATGAAAATATTTTCTGTAAGAGATGTGGAATTCAAGCCCTATGGCCGTGTTGTAGAGGGATACCCGGCGGATGAATTATTGGCGGCCCTGAAACAAACGCCGCTGCCCGACGGCACGGAATACACAGCCGAAGAGCCGCTGCTGCAGGAGCTGCCCGCAGCCGTCGAGTTTTCAGAGCACCGTTACGGCGGTATGCCCTGCCAGCTGGGCTGGTGCAACGGCCACAACACCAGGCTGAACTGCCTGGAATACCACCGGGACAGCGAGTTCAACCTGGGCACGGAGGACTTCATTTTGCTGCTGGCAAAGCAGCAGGAGATCGAAAACGGCGCGCTGGACACGGCAAAGGTGAAGGCTTTCCGCGTGCCCGCAGGTACGCTGATAGAGGTATACGCCACCACGCTGCACTACGCGCCGTGCCACGCGGACGCGGAAAAAGGCTTCCGGGTGCTGGTGGCGCTGCCCGCGGGCACCAATACTGAAAAGCCTGCGCTCCTGCAAGAGCTTTCCGCCGAGGACCGGCTTCTTAGGGCCTGCAACAAATGGCTGCTGGCTCACGCCGATTCCGCCGAGGCTGTGCAGGGCGCTTATGTGGGCCTGACGGGCGAGAATATCGACATTGCGGACGATATCTGAGCGCATCCGGCAGAGAAAAGGAGAGATCAATATGTTCACCAATATTCCCGAAGTGAAATTGGGCGTTATCGCCGTGTCCCGCAGCTGTTTCCCCAAGGCGCTTTCCGCGCGCCGCCGCGCCGCGCTGGCCGCCGCGTACGGCGAGGGCCTGTACGAGTGCCCCATCACGGTGGAACAGGAGCTGGACGCGAAAGAGGCTGTAAAGGACATCGAGGCCGCGGGCGTGAACGCGCTGGTGGTGTTTTTGGGCAACTTCGGCCCCGAGACGCCGGAAACGTTGATTGCCGATTGGTTCAGCGGCCCCATCATGTACGTGGCCGCCGCCGAGGGCGACGGCGACTTGCACGACGGCCGCGGCGACGCCTACTGCGGCATGCTGAACTGCTCGTACAACCTGGGCCTGCGCGGCAAGACGGCCTACATCCCGGAATACCCCGTGGGCACCGCCGCCGAGCTGGCGGACAAGGTGCGGGAATTCGTGCCCATCGCCCGCGCGGTGCTGGGCCTCAAGGGCCTCAAGATCATCACCTTCGGCCCCCGGCCCGACGACTTCCTGGCCTGCAACGGGCCCATCAAGGCCCTGTACGACCTGGGCGTGGCCGTGGAAGAGAACAGTGAATTGGACTTGCTGGTGGCCTACAACAAGCACGCGGGAGACGGGCGCATCCCGGCCAAGATGGCCGAGATGCAGGCGGAGCTGGGCGGCAACAACCCTTATGCGGGCGTGCTGCCGCGCCTGGCGCAGTATGAATTGACGCTGGAGGATTGGGCCGAGGCCCACAAGGGCGCGCGGCAGTACGTGGCCTTTGCCAATAAGTGCTGGCCCGCCTTCCAGACGGAGTTCCAATTCGTGCCCTGCTACGTCAACAGCCGCCTGGCCGCCCGGGGCATTCCCGTGGCTTGCGAGGTGGACATTTACGGCGCGCTGTCGGAGTACATCGGCGTGTGCGTGTCCGGCGCCGCCACCACACTGCTGGACATCAACAACACCGTGCCCGCCTCCCTCTACGACAGGGCCATCAAGGGCAAGTACGACGTGCGCCTGCCCGAGACGTTCATGGGCTTCCATTGCGGCAACACGGCCTGCGGCCTCTTAAAAGACCCGCACATGGGCTACCAGCTCATCATGAAGCGCGATCTGGAGCCGGACCTGCCGGAACCGGACATCACCCGCGGCACCATGGAGGGCAACATCAAGCCCGGCGACATCACGTTCTTCCGGCTGCAGAGCACGGCGGATACGCAGCTGAAGGCCTACGTGGCGCAGGGGGCCGTGCTGGATGTGGACTGTGAGAGCTTCGGCTCCATCGGCGCCTTCGCCATCCCGGAGATGGACCGCTTCTACCGCCACGTGCTGATCGCGGGGCACTACCCGCATCACGGGGCCGTGGCCTTCGGCCACTGGGGCAAGGCGCTGTTTGAGGTATTCAAATATCTGGGCATCGCCGAGATCGCCTACAACCAGCCCAAAAGCCTGCCCTATCCCGGCGAAAACCCGTTTGCGTGAGGGCTGCGGGGGATCTCTTTCCACATCACAGGCAACGCCCTGCCCCAGCTTTTCCAGCCGGGGCAGGGCGTTCGTTTTAGCAAAAGGAGCCGGAGCGCAAGGCTGTGCTCAAGGTTCTTTTTTATATTCGATCACGTCGGAGACCGGGCAATCGAGGATGAAGCACAGCGTGTCCAGGGTCTTCAGGGTGATGGTCTCGCCGTGCTTCATGCGGTGCAGGATGTTGGCGGAAAAGCCATGCTTGAAGATCAGCTGGTATTCCGTGACATTTTTGCGGTACAGGGTGCGGTAAAACGGCTCATAACTGATCACGAAGACCACCTCTGCCTTGATGGTATCATACTCAATTCATTGACTATACTTAATATATTGAGTATAATGAGAGGAAATATGCAGCAGAGGGGCGGCGCCGTGGGATTTGAAGAGGATTATGCCCGTTACCGGGCGGCGGTGTACCGCGTGTGCCGCTCGTTTTTGGGCAATGCCGACGATGCGGAGGACGCCATGCAGACGACGTTTCTGCGCTGGTGGCAGCAGCTGCCCCGCACGGCGGGCTGGCCGGAGGAGCGCAAACGCGCCTGGCTGCTGGTGACGGCGGCCAACTGCTGCCGGGACGAGCTGCGCAGCGGCTGGCGCCGCAAGCGCGGCGAGTGGCAGGACCTGCCCGTGCCGGAGGCGCCCCGCGAACAGTCGGCGGCAGAGCTGCTGTCGGCCCTGCCGCCGCGGTACCGCCGGGTGCTGGTCTGGCACGATTATCTGGGTTATTCCACCGCTGAGATCGCCCGCAGGCTGAACTGCAAGCCCGCCACCGTGCGCAGCCAGCTGGCCCGCGCCCGCGCCAAGGCCCGGCGGCTGTGGCGCCGGGAATAAAACTGTGCTACAATGGCAAAAAGAGGGGGGCGGCAAGGTGGAACGGTTCGCGTTGAAGCTACAGTTTCCTTTCCAGGGATATTCCTGGCACATCCCGATGCTGTGGACGTCGGGCCGGGAAGTGGGGTTCGATGTGCTTGTCCCGCTGGACGCCGCGGCGGTGCGGGCGGTGCGGGCGCGGTATCAGGCGCGGGAGGAAGAGCTCCAGGACGATCCGCTGGCGCGCAGCCAATTCGAGCAGGAGGTGCTGCCGCAGCTGCCCTGGCCCCAGGGTGGTTCCATCCAATTGGAAAAGGCGGCTGCGTGCCACCGCGGCGGCTTGGCGCTGCCGGAAGACCCGGACAATGAGGATACCGCCCGGCTGCGCGAGGCGTACCCGCTGCTTTGCGGCGGCGCTTTTGTCTACGAGTGTCATCAGGGGACTTGGGAACGGCCAGCGCAAACGGGAGAGACGGTTGCCTTCTGTGTGCACCGCGCGGCGGAGGAAGCGGTCTTGGCGCAGCCGTTTTTCTTGCCTTGCCGGACGGTGCGCTTTCTCCATCCGAAAACCGGGCGGCGCCACACGCTGACGATCACCGGAGAGGAGGAACAACGGTTCCCTTGGGACAAGGGCCTGGCGCGGCGGGTGTGGACGTATACGGTGACGCCGCCGCTGGGGCAGGGGGAATCCCTTTCCATCCAGGAGGCGCACCGGAGCGGCGGCGGGGCTGTGGGCTTCGCGGTGGAAAACGCCGCTGAGGCGGCCGTCTTTGTTTCAGAGCCTTACGACCCGGCCAGCCCGCTGCGGCAATGGGAGTTCTTTCTGGACCGGCTGCGCTTCCCCGAACCGCCGCCCTTGTGGGTGCGGACAAAATTGGAGGCACCTTAGAAACGGGGATTGCACGCAACTTGTCCATTTGGGTCAAGAAACGGGCATCCTCTTTTTGATACACTACAGAAGGAGGCGGGAGGGATGAACGGACGCGAGACGGTACAGGCCATGCAGGACTTTTTGGCCCGCTATGCGCTGACGCCCGGCTTCCGGTGGCCGCAGCTCTATGCTGCGGTGGGCTATTCCCCGCGCCATGCGGACCGGCTGTTCTGCCAGGCGGTGGGCATGACGCCCCGGGCGTACGTACAGGCCATGCGCCTGTCGCAGAGTGCGGCCCGGCTGCGGGAAAGCGACCAGACAGTGCTGGATGTGGCGCTGGAAAGCAGCTTCGAGTCCCACGAGGGCTTCACACGGGCTTTCCAAAGCCGGTTCCACGTGACGCCTCAGGCCTACCGCAAAAGGCCGGTGGCCATCCCGCTGTTCATTCCCTATCCCGTCCTCCACGCCGACCGTTTACGCCATCAAAAGGAGGAAACAATCATGGAAACCAACCTGTTTTTGTGCACCGTGACCCAGCAGCAGCGCCCCGCCCGCAAGCTGATCTACCAGCCCGCGCAAAACGCCACGGACTATCTGTCCTACTGCGAAGAAAAGGGCTGCGAGTGGGAGGGTCTGCTCAACAGCATCCCCGAAAAATTCGACACCGCGGCCCTGCTGGAGCTGCCGCCCCACCTGGTGCCGCAGGGCGCCTGTGCCATCGCCGCGGGCGTGGAGGTGCCGGCGGATTACGCCGCGCCCCTGCCCGCGGGCTATGAGACGGCGCTGCTGGAGCCCTGCGTCATGCTGTACTTCCAGGGCGCGCCCTACGAAGAGGAAGCCGCGTTCTGCGACGCCATCGAGGGCGTGTACCATGCGGTGGACAGCTATGACGCCGCCCGCTACAGCTACCGGTTTGCCCGCCACCTGGCCCCCTTGTTCAACTTTGGCGCCGAGCCCAAGACCGGTGCGCGCCTGGCCGTGCCGGCGGAAACTGTTTAAGCCTTTTTTCAGCCCATCAAAAGCGCCCCGGATACCCGGGGCGCTTTTGGCGTTGACAAAGCCGCCCCGGCCCTTTACACTGAAAGGACAAGAGATGCCGCCGGAGGAGAGACGCTCCGGGGCAAAAGGAGACGGTTATGGAGACCCTTTTCGATATTTGCATCGGGCTTTCGGCGGGCTTTGCGCTGGGCCTGGTGGGGTATGCCTTGCGCAGGATGCTGCGCAAGGACGTCCCCTATACCCAGCGGCAGATCGCGGCCTCGCAAAGGCTGTGGCGTATCGGCTCCCAAATTTTAGCCTGCGTCACTGGCGTGCTGCTGGCGGTGGGGCTCGTCTGGTGCGGCTATTTTCTGATCCTGGCCCTGGCGGACCCGGCCCAGACGGAATATGCCAGCAGCATGGCACAGCTGATCACCGCGGTGCTGACGGTGATCTCCATCATATTTGCATTTTATGAGTTCCTGCGGCGAAAATAACGGCAGGCTATTTTTTCGGCCATGTGGGCCATCCCTGGCCCACGGCGATGAAGATAAAAAACAAAAGGAGACAACATTATGCTGAAGATACGGCGGGAGACCGAAGCAGACTATGAGGCCGTGGAGGCGCTTACGCGCCGGGCGTTTTATAACCAGTACATGCCGGGGTGTGTGGAGCACTATTTGGTCCACACCATGCGCGGGCATGCGGATCTGATCCCGGAGCTGGACCTGGTGGCGGAGCTGGACAGAAAAGTGATCGGCAGCGTCCTGTACACCAAGGCGTGGCTGACGGACGAGGCGGGCGCGGAAAAAGAGGTGCTCACCTTCGGCCCGCTCTGCGTTGCGCCCGAATACCAGCGGCGGGGTTACGGCAAGGCCCTGCTGGAAGATTCTTTTGCGCGGGCGGTACGGCTGGGCTATGAGGCGATCGTCATTTTTGGCAGCCCGGCCAATTATGTGAGCCGCGGCTTCAAAAGCTGCAAAAAGTACCAGGTCTCGGTCCAGGGGGGAAAGTATCCCGCGGCCATGATGGTGAAAGAGCTGGTAAAGGACGCTTTGGCGGGCAAAAAATGGACCTACCGGGAGAGCAGTGTCCTGGAGATCAGCGAGGAAGCGGCGCAGCAGTACGACGATACACTGGAGCCCATGGAGAAAAAGCACCAGCCCAGCCAAGAGGAATTCTATATCCTCAGCAATTCTTTTTTGGCGTGAGCGCGCTGTTGCAATTTTGTTGAACTTTAAGAGGGACGATACTGCCCTCTATTTTGAAAGGCGGTGGGACCCTTGCGGCTCCTGCGAGGTAACGGCCCGGTGCGGCAGGCCTGACGGCGCGGCACACTGGGAAAAAGAGAGATGCCGTCAAGCGGCCGCACCTTTTTCAAAGCGGAAACGATTTTGAAAAGGAGTGGGCCATGGATGACATTGGAACAGAAGATCGAGCTTTGGCAGCAGGAGGAGACCGCCGCGCAGATGCACGGCTGGGATTTTTCTCACCTGCAGGGCCGGTATACCGAGGAGACGGACCTCCCGTGGGACTTTGGCGGTATCGTCCGCGGCGTTTTGCGGAAAGAGGATCTGCTGCTGGACATGGAGACGGGCGGCGGTGAATTTTTGCGTTCGCTGGCGCATCCGCCCCGGCGCACCAGCGCCATCGAGGGCTATCCGCCCAATGCGGCGCTGTGCCGCGAGCGGCTGACGCCGCAGGGCATCTGCTTTCGGGAAGCCGACGGCGGCGGGCCGCTGCCCTTTGCGGACGGCAGCTTTACCGTGGTCACCAACCGGCACGGGGACTATACCTGGGAGGAAGTATCCCGGGTGCTGCAGCCGGGCGGGCTGTTCCTCACCGAGCAGGTAGGCGAGGACAATGACCGGGAGCTGGTGGAGCTGCTGCTGTCCGGCACGCCGAAGCCCTTTCCCGGCCACGATCTGGCACAACAATCGGCGCAGGCCTCGGCGGCGGGCTTTGCCGTTCTGCGGGCCGAAGAGGCGCGGCGCCCCATCCGCTTTTTTGACGTGGGGGCGCTGGTGTGGTTTGCCAAGGTGCTGCCCTGGGAGTTCCCGGGCTTTTCCGTGGCGGCCTGCCAAAATCAGCTGCGGGCCGCGCAGAAGCAATTGGAACGGGAGGGCTCCCTGATGGGCACGATCCACCGCTTCCTGCTGGTGTGCCAAAAACGGCGCTGATGTGAATGATCAAAAGGGCGCGCTGCCAAACAAAGAGTTTGCAGCGCGCCCTGGTGTTTTTGCTGGATTCCCTGAGACGCAGAGGAACGTTTTCCTGATGTGATGCGCAGGCGGGCGGCCATTGGCCGCTCCTACGTGCGGAAGGGCAGGCGCGCGGACGCCCCCTCATCCGCCCCTGACGGGGCACCTTCCCCCACCGGGGGAAGGCAACGCGGGCGGCATTCCGCCGCCCTGCTACTGCTTGTGCTCTTTTTAGGTGCGTCTGTTTTTTTCACGCGCGTACAGCTGTGTTGTTTTTCCGCGAAAGCAA